>CANHYS010000428.1 GCA_947464585.1 Planctomycetaceae bacterium
CAGGATTCAATGTGATCGATAAGCTCAAACGGTACGGCAGTCGTGGGGTCACTCCCGACCAACGGCCGTATTTCGAAGAATTCATCACGGCTCTCGAGATCCGCGGCCTGATTACCTGGGATGATATCGCCGAGGCTGACAAGCCGCGGACCCCGAACGCAGGCGTCACCATCATCGAGCACAGCCCGCAATCCGAGACGGGGCGTGCGATCAAGGAGATGGAAAGCAAGGAGCGTGAACTCAGTCGTCGGGAGGCAAACTAGGAGTAATTAGGGACGGGTGCGATTTTCGGTCCGTCGGAAGGCCCTCGCCCGCTCAGTGCTCCATCATCCGTTGCGTAAATAGCTCCCGTCCCTAATTTTCGCACAGGACGTCGCAAAATCATGCATCGTGTCGCACTCATCTTGCTCGTTTCCTGCTGCCTATCTGCTGCTGCCGGCTTCGCCGCCGCGCAGCCCCCAGCGACGCCTGATAAGGCCGCTCGCGAGGCCGGCCTGCCCGACGGCACAATCCGCAAGGGTACTCTGGCAAATGCAACGCTGATCCATGACTCTCATGAAGGCGTACTGTTGCACTTTGTGCGTCTGGGCATGACCAAGCCCGCCAAGGAGGAGATGTTCGTCGTTCAGAATCCGGTCGGACGCGTCAGGGCCCAATGCTGGCGGGAGATGTGGTTTCTGACCGACGAAAAAGAGGTGATGGGTCGGTTCGACATGCTCTTCCTAGAAGACGGACAGGGAGGGGCCACGTGGGTCGTCGAGGATGCCACCATCGTTCCAGACGGAGTCATCCCACGGACCGGTGACAGCGAGCGGGCAGTCGCCATGCCCAAGTTGGTGCCCGACGCCCTCGACGCCGTCGTGCATGCCGACTCCGAGCGGTACATCGCCGCCGCGAAGGCGTTCGTGGAGCATGCCACCAAGGGGGAGGTGCTCCCGATGATCGCGTTGACGAGCCCGCTGACGATCGCCATCGAAGGCCTAGAAGACGTTTACGACACCTACACCAATGAATATCTTCCGCAATTCAAGAATGCCACGGTGGAGTGGGACGACGAGTTCCTGATCACGGGCGACGAGACCGGGAATCGTGGCATCGACGTGTCGGGCACGCTGAAGGGAAGAAAGGAGTACCGCATCTCACTGGGGGTGATGCGGGAAGGGGGCAAGCATGTGGTCATCAGTTTGCATGCGACACGGCCGGAAGCTAAGGAGGCTCGGTAACTGGGCCGCACACGCCGAATCCCGTCGCTTACGCTCAGGGCTTTTATGGGGTTGCGCACGACCGTTGATCGCTGGGGTGCAGTGCAAGCAGCCGGGGCGCACCTTCCGAATCCCGTCGCTTGCGCTCAGGGCTTTTATGGGGTTGCGCACGACCGTTGATCGTTGGGGTGCAGTCCACATAAAAACCCCCGGCGGGAGCCGGGGGATGAGCTCAAACCGAAATGCGCCGGTTTCCTCTTACGGCTGATTCTGTGCCGCGGTGCGGGCCGCCTCGGCGGCGGCGCGGGAGGGGCCGTGGCCGATCTCCGGCTGCGTGAGGTGGCCCCAGTCGAGGGCCTGATCCTGACGGTAGTCCTTGTCGAGCGTGAGGGCCGTCACCGCCTTGGCCATCTCGTAGCCCAGGTAGAAGGCATGGCTCGGATCGACATCGGTGCGGCCGGCCGCCTCAAGCTGTTTGAAGAGCGCGAAGGGATCGCGGGATTCGAGGTGCAGCCCGGCGCCCACCAAATGGATCGCGCCGCGTTCCGCGAAGATCCGAAAGTTGGGGTCGCGAATCGCTTCGGCCAGACTGTCGAGCACCTCCTGGCCGTGCGTCTGCGGCTTTCCGGAACGGAGCGTCACCAGCCGTGGCTCCACATGCTTGGGCAGCGTGCGGTTGGTGACGGCGTGGTGGGCCAGTGCCCGGGCGAGGGCACACTCGCGGACACTGTCCCGCGCCCAGTGGATCACCTGCGTGGTGAGCACGGAGCGGATGCCCACCTCCTGACAGAAGCCGATCAAGAGCGTGTTGATGCCCGCCGAATCGACGTCGGTGAGTTCGCTCAAGTTACCGACACCCATCATCATTTCGGCGTCCGGAAACCGGCGACGCACGTCGAGATACCGGCCCAGGCTTGCCGCGAACCCAAAGCCGATCGGTTCAAGCACCGGATCGAGCCGCATCTTCACGCCGTCGGAAATGAGCCGCTCGATCGTGGCGTCAAAGCCTTCGAGCGTCGCGGGCACATCGGGCACCACCACGACCTCGCAGCCCCAGTCGGCAGCGGCGGCTGCGTTCGAGGAGTTGACCGAGAGCACGAGGCTCGCACCGGCCCGCACGGCGGCCGCTATCTCCCGCGGCTGAAAGCTGTCGATCGACACCTTGAACCCCTCGGCCACGAGCATCCGCACGGCGTCGGCGACACCGGCCCACTCGCTGCCGGGATCGCAGCCGAGGTCGATGCGGTCGGCGCCGGCGGCACGCAGTCGGCGCGACTCATCAAGGATCGCGGCCAGGGGCAGCCGCGGGGCATGATTGATCTCGGCAATGATCTCGATGTCGAAGCTGCCATAGTCGGAAAGGTCGCGAGACTGCTGGCCGAAGAACTCGTCGAGCCGACGGAGGTCTTCAGGGCCGCGCTCGACCGGGATCGTGGTGACGTCTTGGAAGGCGTCGAGCGAGCCGCGACAGCCACCGGGAATGATGATCCGCGTGGTGCCCTCGGGCACGGCGAGCCGGCGGGCGATCCACTCGGTGGTCATCAGCGCCGCGACGGTGATGTGCAGCACCTGCACGGTCGGCTCGAAGCCGACCCGCGGCGCGAGCTGTGCGAGCACCTGCCGGAGCGAATGCTCGGCGAGCCGGCCGGTGACGAAATGGATTTTTTCCTGCGGTTGCGACATGGCCCCATCTATCGTACTCGGAGCGGGGCCGTAAACTGATCTGCATGATTCTCGAAGGACTTGTCACCACGACCGACCCGGCTGGGGCGATGCATCTGGCGGCCATGGGGCCGCAGGTGGACCCTACTGCCGCCTCCGGCCATGCTATTGAGCAGCTGCTGCTGAAGCCCTTTGCGTCGAGCCAGACCGGCGGCAATCTCCTCCGGCTGCCGGAGGGCGTGTTTCACGTCACGGATGATGCCCTGCTGCTGGCCCGCGTGGTGACCGGAACGCTCGAAACGCCGCCGGCGAGCCGGCCAGCGACGGCCGTGCGGGGCTGGGTGCTCGACGACGCCTGCCGGGCCTACGAATTCAAGGTCGTGGCGGCCGACACCTCGCAGGAGCGGCTGCGGCTGGAGACCCGCGTGGTGGCGGTGCACGAAGGGCGGCCGTTCCTCGGATTCAACCGGGCCCGGCATGCGGTGGTGGAGGGGGCGATCCTCGTGACGAGGCTGCACCTGCTGGGAGCGGATGAGGTGCGGCGGCAGCTTCGCGAGCTGGCGGTGCTCGTGGAGAAGACCGG
>CANHYS010000429.1 GCA_947464585.1 Planctomycetaceae bacterium
CGGCTGCCGCCGTGAGCACGATGCTCGCCTGATGTTCGCCTGCGGGGATGCTGACCGCGGGGCATGTCACCCCGGGCGGCAGGCCCTCGACCGAGATCGCGATCGGGCCGGTGAATCCACCACGACGATAGGCCTGCAGCACAAGTGACTGCGTGCCGCCGCGGCGCAGCGTGGGGCCGGAGGGATACGCGGGACTTTGCAGGTCGGCGTATTGCACGAGCGCCTTGCAGGTGGCCAGCAGCTGGAACTCCGGCAAGGCCTGCCGCACGACCATCCGGTAGACGTTTCGTTGTTGTGCGAGCGAGCCCGCGTAGAGGTCGCGAACGGTGATGCGGTAGCTGCCGTCGGCGTCGGCGGTGAACTGCACGGCGGGGTCGTGGGTGAGGATGTCGAACGGCCGGTTGTTGGAGAATCGCTGGGCTGGTTCGTCCTGCTCCGCGACCGTGCGGACGGTCTCCTTGCCCTTGTCGTCGGTGCCCACGAATTCGACCAGCACGGCGGGATCGGTGGGAAGTGTCAGCCGCTCCGAGAAGATCTCGACGGAGTAGGTCTCGCCCTTTTTTCCGGTGAACGAAAACCAGTCGGCGTCGCGGTCGGGATGGAACCGACCGGCGACCTCGCAGGGGGGCGTGAGCGGCTGCGGCTTCGCCCGTTCGTTGTTGGCCGGCTCCTGCTCGACCACGATTGGCAGGCTGGTCAGTGAGATGAATACGGGGTTCGACGGTCCCTGCGGCGACGGCAGCCGATAGTCGAAGCCCCGCACCTCGACCTCATTGGGATCCCGTCTGGTGCTGGCGCCGCTCAGGCTGAGGCTCTGCTGCTGCGTGGGCGCCACGATCTGCACGTCGACCTGCTCGAGCCCGGCGTCGGCCTGCGGCGCTCCCGGCACCGGCTTGCCGCCGGGTAGGTTCCTGCCAAAGAGGGTGAATGGCCCGGTCGTGCCCGCCGCCGCCACCGGCGGCCATACATAGTCGATGCACGGCCGCGTGCTGAGCACGAGCCGATAGGGGAAATGGCTGCCGCCCCGATACGTCGCGTCGGCGATCCTGACACGGTAGGTGCCATCGGCGGGCGCCGTGAAGTCGACCACCGGCTCGCGGCGGTAGGTGCCGCGGCTGAACCGCAGCTGCTCGCCGTCGGCGTTGAGCACTTCCACAAGCGGGCTCAGTCGGGAGTCGAGCCCGCGCGACTGGCAGAGCACGACCATCCGTTGGCCGGCCTTGGCGTCGAACTGGAACCAGTCGAGATTGCCGCTGTCGGCCCGGGCATCGACGATCGTGTCGAACGGCAACGGCATCGCCTTGTCGGCCGCGTGGTTGTCGGCGGTCTCCTTCACCTGCGGCAGGTCGCTCACCTCGAACGGCCGCGGGCTCGACAGTCCGAAGCGGCCCGCCACCCGCGCATCGTAGAACCCGGGCGGCACATCCTTGCCGATCGTCACCACGTAGCGGGTGGCAAACGGGTCGGGCGTCTTGTCGAACGGCCGCGGCGCGAGCTTGGCCGTGGCGGTGATGCCCGGATGCGAGAAGATCAGATGGGTCGCCTCGTCGAGGTCGTCCCCCTCGATGCCGACCTCGAGATCAGTGCCCTGTTGGCCACCCGGAGGCGACAGCACGAGCAGCCGGGCGTTGGGGAGCCCCGCCGCCGAGAGGGTGGTCGCCATCAGCAGGCACGGAAGGAATGCCGCTGCTGCTGCACGAAAAACATTCGCCATGGAACACCCCGAGAAGCAGTCAAGAAGAGGCAGGTAAGAAGAGGCAGGCAGAAGCCGCACTCGTGATCGAGCGACTAGTGATTGAAGAGGAATTCCTTGCTGTTGAGCAGGCTCCAGACGACGTCTTCGAAGGCCTGCTGCGAATATGCCTTCTGCTCGAGGTAGGCGAGCACGAAGGTCTGCTCTTCGGCTGTCGGTGGACGGCCGAATGCCGTCAGGTAGAGCTCGCGGAGCTTGGCATCGCTCTTGGCAGACTGATCTTTCGCGAGGGTGGCGGCACGGCCGCTGCCGTTGCTCAGCTTGCCCATGATCTCCGCTGAATTGACCAGGTGGAGGCCCTGCGAGAGGTTGGCGTCGGTGCCGCGTTCGCACTCGCAGGCGCTGTCGCCCTTCGGCCTGCCGAACACGGTCAGAAACTCCGAGGAGTAGTCGGCGTAGGGCAGCTGCACGGCCCGTGACCCGGGGGGCATGCCGCCGAAATTCGTCTTCGTGCCGGTTGTGGCGTCGATCGCGTCGCAGAGAACCTCCGCCGGCAGCCGACGCGGATAGTAGCGGGAGAAGTTCTGGCGGTCGTCGGCGTTGTATTGGTTTGGATCCGAGCTGAGCTGGTAGGTGGTCGACTGGCAGATCGTCCGCGCAAGATCCCGCATGTCGAAGCCATGATCGATGAACCGCTTCGTGAGCGCGTCGAGCAGTTCGGGATTTGACGCGGGGTTCGTGGCCCGCATGTCGTCCTCCGGATCGACCAGCCCGCGGCCGAAGAAGTGCTTCCAGGTGCGGTTCACCAGCGACCGCGCGAAGAATGGGTTGGCGGGCGACGTCAGCCAGTCGGCCAGTTGCAGCCGCGGATCCTCGCTGGCGTCTATCGTGAGCGGCGTGCCGCCGAGGCCCGCAGGTGTGAGCTGGTCACCCGACTTCGGGTGCTTGGCCGTTGCCACGCCCATCTTGTGGAAGATCCGCTGCTCGGCCTCATTGAGGCCGGGCTTCTTGCCCAGCTGTGTGAAGAACGCCGAGAACCGGGCGTAGTCCTCCTGGCTCCACCGTTCGAACGGATGGTGGTGACACTTCGCGCACTGGATTCGCTGACCAAGAAACAGCTGCGCCGTGTCCTCAACCTGGGCGTTGACGTCTTTCACCGCGCGGTACCAGAGCACCGCTGGGTTTTCGCTCGCTTCGCCCGCCGCCGTCATGACGTGCCGCACGAACTGGTCGTAGGGCATGTTCTCCTGGATCGCCTGGCGGATCCATTTATGGAAGGCGTAGTTGCCCGGCTTGCCGGGCTCCGCAAACTCGGAGTCGAGTTGATTACGGAGCAGGGCAGACCACTTGGTGGCGAACGTGTCGGCATAGTCGCCGCTGGCCAGCACCTTCTCGATCACCGCGTCGCGTTTGCCGGCCGAGGGGTCGGCGAGGAAGGCCTCCGCCTCGGCGGCGGTGGGCAAGCGGCCGCCGAGATCGACCATGATCCGCCGCAGGAATGTCGCGTCGTCGGCCACCGCCGAAGGCGGCAGCCCCAGCACCTTCAGCTTTGCGAAGACCAGCTCGTCGATGAAGTTGCGGGCGGGGGGCAGCGATGCGAGGGGTGCGCCGAGCGGAATCGTGGCGCGGGCGACGGCCACCTCGGTCTGGTAGCGGACCATGATCGCCACGTCGCCCGTCTCGTCGTTGGTCCGCACGAGGCCTCGCTTGCCGATGCTCGCCATCTCGGGCACGTTGGCC
>CANHYS010000430.1 GCA_947464585.1 Planctomycetaceae bacterium
CGGTTGTCCCGTACGCCGACGACGTGACCGTCTACCACGCCATGCCCCACGGCCTCTGCGACGGCCTGCGTCGGCCGGTCGCGCCAGACCTGTTCATCAACACGACGAGCGTGCATGCGACGAAGCGTCGGGCCCTCGCCGCCCATGCCAGCCAGAAGGACTGGCTCGATGCGACGCAGGGCATGGACAGCTATCTCGATGCCGGTGACGAGATGTCACGTCGGGTCGGCAAGCTGTCGGGGAGGTTCGAGCACGCGGAGGGCTGGCGGCGTCACCTGCATCTCGGCTTTTCAGCACGCGAACAAGACCCGCTCGCCGACGCGTTGGGCGAGCACTGCCACGTCGTGCAGCCGCCCATCCCCTGATCCACGAGCCGCGTCGATGAGCACACGCCGGTGGCCTACGGGTAAGTGGACGGGGCCGGAATCGAACCGGCGACACACGGATTTTCAGTCCGTTGCTCTACCAACTGAGCTACCCGTCCAGGGTTTTGTCCCTATTTCGTAGGCCGAACCAGCAGGTCTGTCAACGCAGAGGACTGCCGTGCGGGCAGGACGCCGGCCATGGGTCTCGCTCACGGCCTCCCCCTGCTCTGCCCGTGGCCCCGCCCAGGCATGCCGGTCAGGGCTCAGCCCGCCCCATCGCCGCGATCCACTGCACAGCCAGCATGACGCCAAATACCCCCCAGCTCAGAGCGCCGAGGACGCCTCCACCGAACAGCCCGTCCGCCGTGTCAGGATCGATGCCGCCAACCATCCGCATCAGCACGGTAAACACCACGGCCGTCACGGCCGCCACGGCGATGCTCCGCGCCGCGAACTTCATCCGCTGCAAGCCCGTGGCGAGCACTGTCGTCAGGGGCGCGGGCACAGCGGGCCACGGTTCCTTCCCCGTTCTCGCGCCGCTGTCCCGATCGGTCTCTTCATTCGCCGACAAGAGACCCCGCGTTGACTGTTGGTCGGCCTGCGACAAGTCCTGCCACAGGCTCGAGCCAGAGGGCAACGGCGGCGGCGACTGGCGCGATGAAGCATCTTCGGATGCGGTGGCCCCGACCGCTCGTTTTGTTCTGGCCGGCTTGTCTCGCGGCATCGCGATGGGTGTTGCGGGGGTCCACGACCGCAGCCGCTCGACCACGGCCTCCGCAGACGTCGGTCGCTCCGCTGCGTCCTTCCGCATCATCGCTTCGACCACCCGACAAAACCCTTCGCTCACCCCCGGCTCCAACTGCCGGATGGGCCGGGGCTGCTCCTTCAATTGCCGCTGTGCCTTCTCCTGACGGGTGCCGCCAGGGAATGGCACCTCGCCCGTCAGCGTGAAATAGAGCGTGCAGCCGAGCGCGTAGATGTCGGCCGAAGGGCCGACGGTATCCGGCGTGCGGATCTGCTCCGGGGCCATGTAGTCCATGGTGCCCACCACGCGGCCCAGCCGCGCCGACTCGCCCTCCATCGTCGAGCCGGCCAGCCCGAGGTCGAGCACCTTGACGAGTCCTTCAGGAGTCACCAGCAGATTGGCCGGCTTCACGTCACGATGGACGAGACCCTGGCCATGCGCGTAGGCCAGACCGACGGCGGCCTGCGAGATCACCGACGCCGCCCCGACCTCATCGAGCCTTCCGTGCTTCAACACCTGCCGACGGAGGTCGAGGCCCGGCACCAGTTCCGTCACGAGGTAGTAGACCTTCCCGTCGTGGCCGGCATCGAGGGCCCGCACAAGATTGGCGTGATCGAGCCTGGCGAGCATGCGAATCTCGCGATGAAAGGCCGCCTCCGATTCGCTCGTCGATTTCGCACGCGGCAGCACCTTGATCGCGACCGTTCTTCCCATCATGACGTGCTGGGCCCGAAACACCTGCCCCATACCGCCGCGGCCGAGTTCATCCAGGATGCGATACTGCCCCAGTGTCAGCTTTCGTCGCCCCGCCAGGATTTGGTCCGCCTGGAAACGGGTAAGAACGTCCCGGGCCACCAGACAGCCGGCCACCGCCGCATCCCAGCGAGTGGCGTCGTCACGGGCTGCGAGCCCGAGGGTCTGCCCCACATGCTCCTCGCAGGCCGCGATCTGCCCGCCGTCCAGCAGGCCGCTGGCCAGCGCCGTGTCGCGAAACCGTGGCACGGGCCGCGTTGGCCCGCCGACAGGCAGGGGCGGAGAGTGTTTGGGTGGCTGCGACATTGAAGCTCAGTCTACACCCGTTTTACCGCGTGCCATCACGACGGGGGGCATTACTGGGTGCCGCGGAGCAGCGCCGGGAAGCGGGCCTGCCACGCCTGGGGCCAGCCCGCCTCGAGCACCACGGCCTGATGCGTGCCGGGATGAGCAAACGCCAGACGGCGGGCATGCAGAGCGATGGCCGGCCCCAATCCGGGGGCTGCTGCGAACGGCAGCCTCGCTCCATACGTTCTGTCTCCGACGATCGGGCAGCCCCGGCCTGCCAACTGCACCCGCAGCTGATGCCGCCGGCCGGTGGAGGGCACGAGTTCGACCAGCGACACCTCACCCAGGCGTTTCACCACCCGGGCTCGAACGTGGCACTCACCGCCGGCCACATCGTCTTCATCGCCACCCTCGTTGTCAGCATCATCCGCCGGACCGCCACGGCCCGCACCGCCAGCGGGCCGCAGTCGCGACCGGCGTTCCTCGCCGCGGCGTTCAATCCGCTCATGCCAGTCGACCCACTGCCCCAATGGTGCTGGAAACCGTCCCTCGACCACGGCCGAGTAGGTCTTCTCCACCAGGCGTTCCCGAAACTGCCGGGAAAGGTCGGCAGCGGCCGCCTTCGTCTTGGCCATCACGAGCACACCCGACACCGGCGCATCGAGCCGGCTCACCACGCCGAGGAATGCTCCGGCGGGACGCGATTCCTGGAGGATCGTGAAGACGCTGGGCGTGCCCCTGGCAGCATTGGCCGTGGGCAGACCGGCCGGCTTGACGACGGCGATCAGGTGGTCATCCTCAGTGATCGATTCCAGGTGTGAGAGGTTGGCGGCCATGGCTCAAGCGTTGCGTCGACAGATCGTGCTTGCAAGCGGATCCCCGCGCAGACGGGAACTGGCCACCGCGGAGGGCTGGGACGTGCTGGTCGTGCCGCCCCCTGAGACCATCGAGGCCAATGCCGCGCCGCAAGGTTCTGAGGAGTCGCTGGAGGCCTACGTGCTGCGGCTGGCCCGGGCAAAGGGCCAGGCAGTGGCCAGTCTCGGCGTCGAGGGCACCATCCTGGCCTGCGACACGCTCAGCGAGGTCGATGGCAACGCCCTGGGCAAGCCCGTCGACCGTGACGACGCCCGGCGGATGCTCACGCTCCTGTCTGGCCGCGTGCATCGCGTTCTGACGGGGGTCTGGATCTGCCGTCAGCAAGGAGCCTCACCCGCCGGCGGCCCAGCCCAGAGGCCGTTGGAGGCCGTCGAAGAGAGCCTGCTCAAGATGAACCCGTTCGA
>CANHYS010000431.1 GCA_947464585.1 Planctomycetaceae bacterium
CTCGATCCGTGGCACCTGATCGGCAACATGCTGATGCTCTGGTTTTTCGGCCGCGAGGTCGAGGAGATCATGGGCCGGGGCGAGTTCTTCCGTTTTTATTTCACCGCCATCGTCATCGCCGGGCTCGCCTGGCTGGCGAGCGTGCAGTTCTTTCCCGACCGCGGCGGCACGACCGCCAACTATCACCTGATGGGTGCCAGCGGCGCGATCATGGCGGTGTTTGCGGTGTTCGTCTGGTATTACCCGCGGCAGACAGTGCTCCTGTGGTTTGTGCTACCGGTGCCGGTGTGGGCGCTCGGCCTGCTCTATCTGGTGATGGACGTGCAGGGAGCGGCCAACGGCGGCGGGCAGGTGGCCCACGTCGCCCACATCGCCGGTGCAATCTTCGGACTCTGCTACGCGTGGCGGGGCTGGAACCTCTCAGGGCTTGGCGACATGCAGGACCGGTTGCAGACCCGCCTGCGGGGCCTGCGTCGCGGGATGCGGGTGGTGCGTCCACCGGAAGACGACGATGACAACGACTCTCCGTCGCAGTCCAGCGATCGTGGCGACGTGGCGATGCAGGAGGCAGTCGATCGCATCCTCGAGAAGATCAGCCGCTCCGGCGAGGCGAGCCTCACGCCCGCCGAACGCGACACGCTCACCCAGGCCAGCCGCCGGCTGAAAGAGCGGATGCGGTAAGCGGCATTGCCCGACACTGTGCATTTCTGTACATTAATCTGTACATTTCGCATCGTTGCCGTGTCTCCTTCCTGCCGCTGCCGAGGCTCCCATGAAATCCGTCTCCTTCACCACCTTTCGCACCAACGCTTCCGCCCTACTCGACGAGGTTGAGCAGGGTGAAACGGTGATCGTGCTTCGACACGGTAAGCCCGTTGCCGAAATACATCCGGCCAGAACTTCCGCGAAGAAATCCCCTTCGTGGCAGCGGCCGGGCCCGCGGCTGGTGACCAAGGGTGACGGATTGTCAGCGGCAATCCTCGGAGAGCGTGGCCGTGAAGACGTTTTTTGATTCCTCGGCATTCGCCAAGCGCTATGTCGAGGAACCCGGGAGTGACACGGTCGCAGCCCTTTGCAGGGAGGCGACCGACCTCGCCCTGTGTGTGATCTGCGTACCGGAGATCGTGTCGGCCATGAATCGGCGACTACGCGAGCGACGGCTCACGAAATCCGACTACCTCTCCCTCAAGCGGTATCTGCTCGAGGATATCCGCGATGCCACGATCATCGATCTCGTGCCACCGGTCATCGCGGCGTGTATCGAGATCGTGGAAAGGTCTCCCGTGTGGGCCGCCGACGCCCTCCACGTTGCCGCCGCACAGGCGTGGAAGGCAGATCTCTTCGTCACCGCTGATCAACGTCAGCTTGCCGCCGCCCGCAAGGCAGGGCTCAAGGCGCAAGCCGTGTGACGCTGACTACGGCTGCGGTTCCACAGGCTTGTCGAGAGCGGCAAGAGTCCGCTGGGCGATGGCCTTCACTTCGGCGGGATTTCGCATCGACTTCTCGATCTGCGTCAACGCCTCGCAGAGGACGCCGGTGGGATCGGCTTTTTTGAACCGCAGCTCTTCCCGCAGCAGTTCAAATCCCATGAATTCGCTGCCGACCGGGTTGCCAGCGGCATAGCCCTCGAGCATCATCCTCGCCCGATCCTGCGGTGAGAACTCCTTGGCCGGGATGACCTTTTCCTTGTAGCCCGTGCTGCACCCCGTGCCCATCGCCGCGATCACGGCAACGATCAGGATGCCCAGCGACGATGCACCAGTGCGGGGGGTCGCAAACCGCAGCACTCGCCACTCCTTGCACGCTGCCATCGCCATTACGGTTTGCCCTGAAGGTTGAGAAACGCGGTTCAGAAATCGGTCGAGACGCTGGCTCCGTCGTTGCGGCTACCGAGCCGCTGATAGACGACGTGGTCGATTTCGTTGGGGATGAAGAGCACCGCCCCGTCGCACATCCCTGCCGTCACACCGCTGCCGTGGCCACTCCGGGCGGGGAAAACCCCGTCGACACCGATAATCCACGCACCGCTGCTCGCCGACGTGCTCGTGGGGTATCTCCAGTTTGGCGGGGCGACGGTGTTGTAGCTCGTCGAATGAAAGCTGTTCTGGCTCCACATGTCGCCATTGTTGCTGCGGTGGCCGCTGGCGGCACCACCGTCCATGGCTGTCTGCGCGGCGGCACCGAGCGCGTCCAACTGCGACTGGGGCGGCATGACGGGCGTCGTGATCGATGACATCGGAACCGAATTGAGCATGTCGCGGGGAAAGGTGAAGGCGGCTGAGCTGTTGTCGCCAGTAAGGATTTCAGAAACGAGGATCGTCTTGCTCAGGCCATCCGTGATGGAACCAAGCTTCGTGTTCTTGCTCCGCTGTACCGGCCCGTTCATGGCCGCGTTGTCCCAGTGGATCGTCGAGCCGGTGTTCCACGCGTAGTTCACGCCGGGAGAAACCACGACCGCGTCGGAGGGACAGCGGAAGCCCGGCACTCGTCTCAGACTGATGCTCTTGTTTCTGTTGGTCGGCAGGCTCGGGTCGTCGTGGGTCCCACTCGGACCATCGACCCAATTCTTCAACTGGTAGCCGGCGATAACGTCGCCCCCCTCGATGAATGGGAGCAGCGAACAGTGCAACGCCGACCAATACAACGAATTACCCGCCGACGACCACCACATGGTGCCGGTCTGAACGAAACCGGCTGCCAGAAACGCCGGCTGGGGCTGCGTGCTGGCGAGGTTCTGCATGCCCAGCGCCATCTGCTTGACCCGGTTCACACAGTCCGAACGGCGGGCAGACTCGCGGGCCGCCTGGACGGCTGGCAGTAGCAGGCCCACGAGAGTCCCGATGATCGCGATCACGACCAGGAGTTCGACGAGCGTGAAGCCGCGCCGGCAGTCCGCGTGAGCCTGAGTGACGTGAATCTTCATGCTGTGCCCCCCGAATAAAACGCCGCGGAATGCGGGCTGCCCTGCACCCGCCTCTTCTTGAAAAGATATCCACCGATTCCAGGGGGGGCAAGGTAATTGGGGACGGGAGCGATTTTCCAACATGGCTCTACGGGCTATGCCCCTTCGCCGATCGGAAAATCGCTCCCGTCCCCATTTACCGGCGGATGGTTGCCGGCTGGGCGGCCGTGCGAAGATCGGGCGGCGACTGCATCCGCAGCCGGTTGACCGCTGTTGCCAGTTCCTTGAATTCGAGTTCGTCGAGGTGGCCGCTTTGCACGCTGCATGTCCTGCCAGCGCCGTCGATGACCACCACGTTGGGCCCGCCCGGCACCATGCCAAACGTGCTTTCCATGACGCCCTCGAAATCGAGCCACACGGGCACGTGCGGCGAGTCGGTCCGCATCCGCGACCGCGCCACGGTCTCGAGCGGCTTGGGCACCTCCGGCATGCAGGCCACCGGGATCACGTGCACATCCGGCACGCGGAC
>CANHYS010000432.1 GCA_947464585.1 Planctomycetaceae bacterium
GAGGCCGGGGATCGGCTGTCCGTCGTTGCTCTGGGTGCGGGTGAGCTTCGGCAGCACATCAAAGCCCTGGATCACTCGGCCAAACACCGTGTGCTTTCCGTCGAGGTGCTCCGTCGGCCGGAAGGTCAGGAAGAACTGAGAGCCGCCGGTGTTCTTGCCGGCGTGGGCCATCGACAGCGTGCCGAGGAAATGCTTGCGGGCACCGGGCAGTTCGCACTCGCAGTCGATGACATAGTCGGGGCCACCCGATCCTGTGCCTGTCGGATCGCCGCCCTGCGCCATGAAGCCGCCGATCACGCGGTGGAATGGCGTGCCGCTGTAGAACCCCTTCTCCACGAGGCTGATGAAATTGGCCACGGTGTTGGGGGCCTCGTCTTCGAACAGTTCGACCACGATGTCACCCTTCGACGTGGTGATCGTCACGCGGGGGCGGTCGTCGGCGGCTGCGTCGGCCTTGCGGGAAGCCATCTCCGCGGCCACCTTGGGCCGTTCATCCTCGATGCTGGCCCGGAGTTCAGCCACCTTTGGCGGCTGAATGCCGTTGGCTTCAGCCTTCGTGAGCCAATCGGCGGCTTCGTCGAGTCTGGACAGCACCATCGCGGCGGCGGCGGCCATCATGTCGATGTTGCCATCGGCGGCGCCGGCCTTGTCGAGGATGTTGGCCAATTTCAGCGCATCGACGACGTCATCCTGTTGCAACCGGGAGGCGATGACGAGGCCGCAGAGTTCACGGGCCGCGGGATTCTTGGCGTCAGCCATGGCCAACGCGAAGGCGGCCGTCTCGAGCCGCTCCTTCGTCGCCGGAATCTTGTTCCGGGCGGCCTCGAATCGGGCGGCGATCGCCTTCTTGTCGGCGTTCGGCTGCTGGTATTCAGCCTGCAGGACGGTCAGTTCGGCGATGAGTTCCTTCTCCTGCTTGCGGGCCGCCTCGAACTCCGCCTTGGCCTTGGCGGGGTCGTGGGGATGGGTCGCAACATCTGGCACCTGCGAAAAACAGACGCTTGCCGCCGCCATCAACCCGACGGCCACTGCCGCCCGCATGGATCCCAGCGCCATCGAATTGTCTCCTTCGAAAAGAAACCCGGAAGAATCTTTAGAGTGGCTCTCGGTACGATAGCACGTTTTCCCGTTTCCACGGAATCCTCGGCCATGGACAGTTCCCGTCATTCCCCCGACCGCCGTCCCCTCCCTGCCGGCGAGGATGAAGCGGCCAGTCCGCCGCGGATCATCGGCGGCGACCTCCGCGGCAGGTTCCTGGAATTCACCCCCGCGGCCCGCACCAGACCCATGAAGGAGCGTGTTCGGGAGAGCCTGTTCAACCTGCTTGGCGTCGACGTAAAGGGGAAACTGGCCCTCGACCTGTTCGCCGGCACGGGGGCGCTCGGGTTCGAGGCGGTCAGTCGCGGTGCCGCCCGGGCGGTGCTGGCCGAGCGTCATTTCCCGACGGCCGACGTGCTGCGGCGTTCGGCGCGGTCGCTCGGGCTCGAGAGCCGGGTGGAGGTGCGACCGGGCGACGTGCTCCTGTGGGCGAAGCGGCTGCCGCCGTTGCCGACCGACATGCCGTGGGTGGTGTTCGTGTCGCCACCGTGGTCGTTTTTCACGGAGCGGTGGGACGAGCTCCGGGCGCTGATCGAGGTGATGATGCGGGAGGCGCCGGCGGGCAGCGTGATGGTGGTGGAGGCCGACACGTCGTTCGACGCCGCGTTGCTTCCGGAAGCGGTGTGGGAGACCCGCGCTGTGCCACCGGCTGTGATGCATTTCTGGGGCCGGTAGGAGAGCTGCCTCCCTACTCGGCCTTCTTCGAAACGCGGAAGACCTCGTCGAGCGTGGTGACGCCGCGGAGCGCCTTCTGCACGCCGTCTTCAAACATCACCGTCATGCCGGTGCCCACCGCCGCGCGGCGGATATCGGTCGTGGCCGCGCCCTGAAAGGCGAGCTCGCGGATCTTGTTGTTCATCACCATCAGTTCGAAGATGCCGAGGCGGCCCTTGTAACCGGATTTCGAACAGTTGACGCAGCCGCGGCCCTTCATGAAGGTGGCGGTCTTGAGCTGCTCAGGCGTGATGCCCGCCTCCTGGATCTGCGAATCGAGCGGCTGGTGGGGCTGCTTGCACTTCGGGCAGACCACCCGCACGAGCCGCTGGGCGAGCACCGCCACCACGCTCGAGGCCACGAGGTAGGCCGGCACGCCCATGTCGATCATGCGGGTGATGGCGCCGGGGGCGTCGTTGGTGTGGAGCGTGCTGAACACGAGATGCCCCGTGAGCGACGCCTGGATGCCCATCTGCGCCGTCTCCGTGTCGCGCATCTCGCCGACGAGGATCACGTTGGGGGCCTGCCGCAGCATGGCCCGAATGACGCGGGCGAAGTCGAGCCCGATCTGGTGCTTGATCTCCACCTGGTTGATGCCGGCGAGGTAATACTCCACCGGGTCTTCGGCGGTGATGATCTTCGTGTCGGGCCGGTTGAGCTCGTTGAGCGAGGCGTAGAGCGTGGTCGTCTTGCCCGAGCCCGTGGGGCCGGTGACGAGAATGATGCCGTTGGGCCGGCGGATCAGGTTCTTGAACTGCCGGAAGTCCTGCTCCGACAGGCCCAGTTGGCGGATGCCGACGCGGATGTTGTCTTTGTCGAGCACCCGCATGACGACCGACTGCCCGTGGTTGGTGGGCAGCACGCTCACGCGAAGGTCATAGTCCTTGCCATCGGCGGTGAGCTTGATTCGTCCGTCCTGCGGCCGGCGGCGTTCGGCGATATCGAGCTTCGAGAGGATCTTGATGCGAGAAAGGATGGCGCCCAAGAGCCGTCGCGGCGGGTTGTCGCGTTCGACGAGGCGGCCGTCGATGCGGTAGCGAATGCGGATCCGGTCTTCGAAGGGCTCGATGTGGATGTCGCTGGCCCGCAGCTGAACCGCCTCGGTGATGATGAGGTTGCAGAGCTTGACGACCGGCGAATCCGACGCTTCCTCTGCGGCGGCCGCGGCGGCCTGTTCCACGGCGGTTTCGGTGAAGTCGATCGCCGTGTCGGTGAATTCCTGGAGCATCGAGTCGGCGCTCTCGCCGTCGGAGAGGCCGTAGTGGCGATTGATCGCCTCCACGATCTGCTGCCGCGGGGCGAGGCTCATCTCGACGTCGCGGTTGAGGATGAAGCGGAGCTTCTCCTGCAGTTCCATGTCGGTGGGATCGCTGGTGGCCAGCCGCAGGGCGCTGCCCATTTCCGAGAGCGGGAAGATCGTGTTTTCGCGGGCCACGCTCTCGGGGAGCAGTTCGATCACATCCTGCGGCACGGTCATGCCGACGAGTTCGACGACCTTCAGCCGGTAGGCCTTGCCGAGGGCATCCATCACCTTGTCGGGCGGGGCGTAGCCGAGCTTGATGACCTCGTCGTGCACCTTCGTGCCGGATGAGCCCGACACGCGGGCCGCCTCCGCCA
>CANHYS010000433.1 GCA_947464585.1 Planctomycetaceae bacterium
AGTTGTTCGAGCAGATCGGCGATCTCCTCGTGCACCTCCTGTGTCTGGCTCACCACGATGCTGAGGTTCGTCGCAAACGGCTGGATGGCGCCCTGGCCGCCCACGGTGTTCCAACTCTGCGGCGAGACGGTGTTTTGAATCAGGTCGATGAGCGACTGGAAGTCGGCCTGGGTGCCGCCACCCGTGGGCGGGCCAAACGGGATGGACGGGTTCGAGCCCGTCGCCGGGGCGTTGCCACCCCCTTGAAACTGCGCGAGCGACGCTGGATCCATGCTCGCATCGCCCGAGGCGCGGCTCACCCCGTTGATGCCCACTGGCGGCGGACCATACTGCACGGAGGCGCCATTCCGGGGGCTGAGCCGGGAGTAGCCGTCGCGGAGGGCCCCGGTGATACCCAGGCCGTCGGACGAGAAATTCGGGATCGGGATCACGAGGTCGGCGACGGGATAGGAGACGCTGTAGACCTCGCCCTTCACCAGCCGGGGGCTCGTCACCTTGAGCACCTCGTCCTTGATCACATAATCGAGGTGGAGCGGTTCGAGCAGCAGCTTGAGGGCGCTCTTCAGCGAGATCGACTGGTCGAGCGAAATCGTCACCGGCGTGTCGCTGCGAACCGCTTCCTGCTCGAGGCCGACCATGTCGAGATGGATCGGCACGTCGGCCTGCTTGGCGAGCGAGTCGAGGACGGCAGAGAGTGGCTGGTCGCGGTGCGATGCCTTCACCTTCACGCTCATCCGCTTCTGGATCTGGAGCTCGGCGGGCGTGGCCCGAGCACGTCCTTCTGCCTGGAGACGCGTGCGATTTTTCGTGAGATCCTCCCAGTCGCGGGTGGTCGGAAACTCGATCGGGCCGACGAACGGCGTGGAGGAGCGTTCCACGTCCTCCGCCACGTTCATGAAGCCATCCCGCTTCTGCCCTTCGATCGACTTCTGGGTGTCGAGCCGACGGATGACGCGGCTCTGCGAGAGCAGCTGGCGAACGATCGGGTTGTCCGGGGCGAGCTGGCCGGCTTTCTTGGCAACCGCCTCCGCCTCGGGAAACCGCTGCGTGTCGACGAGCGAGTTGTATTCCTCCACGAGCATCGCCAGACGCTGGTCGACCTCGACCTTTTGGGACTTCTCACGGGCGACCCGGGCCTCGACCTGGGCGCTCTTCCGCTCCATCTCGAGTTCCCCGCGGCGTTTGCCAGTCGATTCCTCGATGTCGCGTCGGGCCCGTTCGATCCTCTGCTGGAGTTGGTTTCGCACTTTTTCGGGCACCGCCGGGTCGGCAATCTTGGCGGCCGCGTCGTCGAGCAGGGCGAGGGCGTCGGCGGGCGATCGCTGTGCGGTGCGTCGGGCCTCGAGTTGCTTGGCGGCGACCTCGGCCGAGATCCGCGCCACGAGGAGGTCATCAGGAACGCCAGCGACGGCTCCGCTCTCGGCAGATGAACGGGCGGTGGTCGGGCGGGCGTTCTCCCCCGACTTGGATATCGCCTCTTCCATGACTCGTCTCGCTGCGGCTGCTTCTTCGCTGGCCGCAGGCAGTTCCTCCGTGCCGGGTTCGACGGCCAGGATCGCACGCGTTTCGCCCAGAGCGATCAACAGGCAGGCCAGGCCAATCGCGGCCACAATCGCACCGCTACCTGTTCGGGCCGGAGAAGACGATCGTGTCGGGGTGAGTGCCATGAGGATGTTCGCTCGTGCCATGGATGCTGCTTCCTGTGCGCAGGACCGGTTTCGCAGGCGGGGAGAAGTAGCCGCCTGCGGGAAGTCGGGTCAAGGGCATGTGCCGCTGAACAGGCTGCCTAGCCTGTTCAGAACGCCGCGGCCGCGGAGAGAGGCATTTTTTGCGGAGCCGTGACCAAACGACCCCACCACCCAGAGGGGGGTGCCTGCTAGCCTTCGTTGGGCTGTTTCGGCGCCCCGGCGGATTCACCGCCTTCGGCGACGACGGCAGGAGGCCTGGCGAGCACTTTCTCGACGGTGTCGAGCAGTTGGTCAACGCGGAACGGCTTGAAGAGCACGAGGTCGATCCCGGCCTGTCGTGCTTTCACGATCGAGTGTCCAGGGTCATATCCGAATCCGGTCATGAGGACGAGCGGCACCGAATCGCGGAGTTCCCGAAGCCGCAGGAGGAGTTCATAGCCGCTCATGTCTGGAAGTCGGATGTCGGCGATGATCACATCGTAGACCTCCGCGCCACAGGCGCGGACCATGGAGGCCGCCTCGGTGCCGTCACGGGCCGTCTCCACCGTGCAGCCATACCGTTCGAGCAGGGCATGGGCCGCCGCCCGCACCTGTTCATCAGCATCCGCGACGAGAATGCGTCGGCCGACGAGCGCCGGATGGCGGTCTCCTTGGCGGCGTTGGGCGTGGGCCGAACTGGGGGTCATCTGTTCGCCCACCTTCTGGATCACCTGCTTGATGTCGCGGGCATTCCGCAGGATCCGCTGGAGTCTTTCCACGAGATCAGCATCGTGGCCGATGTAGCGTTCCATGACGCTGACGGCGTCGTTGAGGATGTCGTCCACGGGGAGCGCCACGGCACCATGGATGGCTTCGATGCTCTCGGCTGCAGTCGAGGCCTTTTCGGCCACGAGGAGTTCAAGCGTGTTCAGGGCGGCGGCTACGTCGCGGGAGAAGATTTCGAGAAACCGTAAGTCTGTTTCGGTAAAACCACCGGGCTCCGGGCTCTCGACGTTGAAGGTCCCGATCACCTGCTCGTGCAGCATGAGGGGCACTGTGAGCGAGCTTTTTGCCCCTTTGCAGCCCTCCAGATAGAGCGGATCTTTCGTGGTGTCGTTGCAGAAATAGCTGCAGCCCGTGGCGGCGACGTAGCCGGTCACGCCGTTGTGTTCGCGGCGCGCATACAGGACGCGGGCTCCGGCCTCGGGCTGCATGCCGACCGCCAGCAACGGCTCGAGCCTGCCTGTCTGTCGGTCGAGCAGCCGGATCTCGACGACGTCGAATTGCAGCAGATCCTTGGAGTAGTAAAGGATGTTGCTCTTGAGGAGTTCGATCCGTTCCTCGACCGTCATGTCGGCCAGTTCGGCCGGTGCGAGATCGGCGAGCTTCTGGCCCGCTTGATGAATGGCAGCAAGTTTCTGCTGTTCGAGGATCGTGTGGGTGACATCACGAACCGCCGCCACGGCGACCGCAGCGTCTGTGCCGGCCGTGGCCTGCAGATGGAAGTAGCGGTTGTCGGCAGTCCTCAGCGTCGCGCTCGTCGTGCGGCCCGAAGCGATCGCCATGCGGAAGGGACTGGTGTCGGGCCCGAGTATTTCCGGGCGGTCGAGTGCCTCAAAAAAGTTGAGGCCGTTGAGAGAGGCCTTGCCGCACCATCCCGCCAGGCGACCGTTGGACCAGACGACGGTGTCGTCTTCGCGAACCAGCGCAATGCCATCCGGGAGGTGCTCCAG
>CANHYS010000434.1 GCA_947464585.1 Planctomycetaceae bacterium
CAGCGGCCACGACCCGGTGACCGCGTCCGCGGCGCTGCTGGAGCAGGTGATGGCATGGCGGCAGCGGATGGCCATGCAGCATCCCCCCGCGAATGCCGGAGGTGCCGACGGCGGCAGCCCGCCGCCGGTCGGACGTTTTCAATGACCGGCCCCCGCATCTGAAGTCCGCTTTCAGCTGCTCTACGCCATGCGACGCCCAACGCCTTGCCGTGGCCGGCTCCGTGAACCTTTTGGTGGCGTGGGTGGCCGCGGCCTCGCCCGCGGCTGGAGACCGCCGCCAGGACTTGAAACATACCGCACTCGTGGACGCTCCCTCCGGCGCCGCCTGCCCCGACCCCGCCACCAGGCTGCCGATGAGCCGCCCGCCCCCGGACCGCATCACCGCTCCGAAGAGTTGGCCCGCCTGGAAGCCGCCTTGTTTCTCGCTCGCGAGCCTCTCTCGACCCGGCGACTGGCAAAGCTAGCCCGACTGACCGACGGCACCCGCGCCCGCGTGCTTATCCGGGAGCTCAAACAGCTGCATGAGGAGGCCGGATCTGCATTTCGGGTCGAACAGATTGCCGGGGGCTTCAGGCTTCTAACGCGTGCTGCGCTGGGCCCCTGGGTGCGTCGGGTGCTGGGCACCCCCCCGGAAACCCGCCTGTCTGCAGCGGCAATCGAGACGCTGGCGATCGTGGCATACCGGCAGCCGGTGACGCGGGCAGAGATCGAGGCCATCCGGGGTGTCGGCTGCGAAGACATGCTGCGGCAGCTGATGGAGCGTGATTTCGTCGCCATTGGTGGCCGTACGGAGGATCTGGGCCGGCCGAACGTCTACGTGACGTCGCGGCGGTTTCTAGAGGCCTTTGGCCTCGCCAAGATTGAGGATTTGCCGCAAATCGAGCCTTTCGACCCGGAACCGCCGGCCGAAACGGCCGACGCACCGCCGGTCTGAAAACGGGGCACTTGCACGCGGCCCAACTCCACGACACACTTTCGCGTCCGCTTCGCGAAAAAGCCGTACTGCGGGCGGTCGCGAGCTGAAATGATCCGCCCGTTTCTGTTTTTTTTGTTCAGCCTGTTGGATCATTTCGGACGATCGGGTACAGAAATGTGCGGTGATCACGTCGCGTTGACGGATTCACCGCGTGAGGAGTCTTCGGTCTGGGTTTGATCTGGCGTTTCACCGGTTTCAGTTTTGGGTTTCGTTTTTGGGTTTGCTCACTGTCTTCCGTTTCGTCCTTTTGTTCATCTGTCGCCAAGCCAGCAGTCCGGCTGCAGTGACGATGAACAGACTTCAGGAGGTATTGCCGTGACGATTGCGACGAGTGGCCGAGGCCATCAAGAAGTGCTGAACGCTGACGTATTCTCGTGGAGCGAACTCCCTGAACTGCTCGCTGCCGAGGATCTGTTCGACGCGGCTGCAGGTACAGGTCTGGACCGTCTTGCCGTCATCGCTGCGAAGGACGACGACGAGGATGAAGACGAGGACGAGGAATTCGAAGACGACGATGATGAAGACGAGGACGAAGACGAAGACGAAGAGCTCGAAGACGAGGACGATGAGTGGGAGGAAGTCGAAGACGACGAGGATGAAGACGAGGACGAAGAGGAAGACGAAGAGGAAGACGGCGAGGAAGAGGACAGCGAAGAAGAAGACGAAGAAGAGGATGAAGACTGGGAAGACGACGACGAGGAGTGGGAAGACGACGACGAGGAAGAAGACGAGGATGAAGACGAAGAAGACGACGACTGATCCTGTGTCAGCGTCGCGTCTTGCCTAGCGTCATGGTTCCAGGCGTCGTGGTTCCAGGCGTTCGGCTCCCAATCGCCATGGTTCCACTGGAAGGGTCTTGGCCAGTCACGGCTGCGTGGCGGCCATGTCGAGCCGCACGACCCTGCCCTTCCGATCGACATCAATCGCGACACTGCTCCCGGCTGCTGCCAGCCGCGCGACCATGTCCGCTTGATTGGTCACAGCCCTTCCGTCGATGGCGATCACTCGGTCTCCGAGCATGACGCCTGCCTCAGCGGCAGGAGACGCTGCCGTGATCCTTACGATCACGGGATTCGCAGGCTCGCCCGGGTCGGCTCTGGTGCCTATGCCCCAGCGAGGTCTCTGGTTGGGTGCGGGCTGTCCCTGGCTTGGTGCGGGCTGGGCGGCTGTCTGTGAGGCCGCCGCGATCGACGTCGTCGCTTCGAGCGCTCGCTTGGTGGCATCGGATTCACTGCGGGCCTGCGCTCGAAAGGACCTCGGCGGCCCTGGATCGTTGGCCATTGCCGTGAGAAAATCGAGCGTGAGCCTGGCCACCGGCTCGATGCCCTCGAAGTTGATGAGTTGCACATCGTCGCTGGGGCGGTGGTATTGGTCATGCAACCCGGTGTGGAACATGACGGTGGGGATCTTGGCGACGATGAACGGATAGTGGTCGGAGTCTTCGTCGATGGCCCAGTCGAAGGCGAGTTCGAGAGGCTGGGCACCGGGCCGGTTGTTGGACTGCACGACCGCGGCACGCAGCCCTTCGGACGTACGGGCCCCGAAGATCTCCAGCCGCTCGCCGCGGAGCCGGCCAATCATGTCGAGGTTTATGGAAAAGGCGATCGACATCTGAGCGAGCAGCGCGGGCCGCACACGCACGAAGTGGTACGAGCCCAGCAGCCCCTTTTCCTCGCCATCCCAGAAGGCAAAAAGGACAGACCGCCGTGGTCGGCCCGGCAGGTGCTGCATCGCCTCGGCCACTTCGATCAGGCCGGCCACGCCGGAAGCATTGTCGTCGGCGCCGTTGTGGACGAAACCAAAAGGTCCGTAGCTGTTGCCGGAGTTGCCGTAGCCGACGTGGTCGTAGTGGGCGCCGACCACGATCAGTTCATTGGCGACGGCCGGATCGCTGCCGCGGGCGAGGGCGAGGATGTTCCGCATGCCGCCGAACTGCTGGTAGTAGCTGCCATTGTCGCCGGCGGGTTCGAGCCCGAGTTTTTCGAGGTGGCTGATGATGTAGCTGCCGGCGGCCCGACCGCCGCGGCTCCCCCCTTCGCGGCCTTCGAGCGCATCGTCGGCGAGGGCGCAGATGTGCCGCTTGGCGTCTTCTGCCTGAATGCTCGAGCGGGCCGCGGCCATCAGTTCGGCGGCGAAAAGAGCCGGCTTCGCGGCTGCCATGGCCACGCCGGCAACGATGGCGGCCAGCACCAACCGGGCTGGAATCCTCGTGATCCTCATGACGCGTGAAGCCTCCTTGCGTGACCGGCGGATGGGGTCCAGAATAGACCGCCCGGCGGGATGCCAGTCTATGGCGGTTTCGGCGGGGTGCTGGAGAGGTGGCAGAGCGGTCGAATGCGCGTCTTTGCTAAAGACGTGTCCGGTCAAAAGCTGGACCGCGGGTTCGAATCCCGCCCTCTCCGTTTGGTGCAGAAGGTCGA
>CANHYS010000435.1 GCA_947464585.1 Planctomycetaceae bacterium
CATGTCGAGGCACCGGACGAGGCGAGCCATCAGGGTGATGCAGTCGAGAAGGTGAAGGCGATCGAGGAGATCGATGCCAAGATCGTGAAGCCGCTCGCCGATTTCCTGGCCGGCGTGCCGGAGCATCGCATCCTCGTCTGCCCCGACCATCCGACATTTATCACGACCAAGACCCATTCGCGCGGCCCCGTGCCGTTTGTAATGGCAGGCAGCGGCATCCAGCCGAATGGTCAGACCACCTACGACGAGGTCGCGGCGGCGGCCGGCGGGGTGTCGATCCTGCCGGGATGGAAGCTGATGGGCGAGTTTTTACGAAGCTAGTTTGGCAAGAAATCGCGTCGTCAAGCGACGCATGGAATCGCGCCGAAACGGCGCAAACAATCGCGTCGACAAGCGGCGCAGGGAGTGAATGTCGATGGCCCTCGTGGTGCAGAAGTTTGGCGGAACGAGCGTGGCCGATCCCCAGAAGATCCTGGCGGCGGCGAAGAAGGCGATCGCGCGACAGCAGGCCGGCCATCAGGTCGTGGTCGTGGTCAGCGCGATGGGCCACCAGACAGACGTGCTCGTCGACCTCGCCAAGCAGATTTCAGAGCGGCCCAGCGCCCGCGAGATGGACATGCTCCTCTCCACGGGCGAGCAGGTGAGCGTGGCCCTCTTTGCCATGGCAATCCAGTCGCACGGGCACAAGGCTGTCAGCCTCACCGGTGCCCAGATCGGCATCCGCACCGATAGCACGCATACGAAGGCCCGCATCAAGTCGATCTCGACCGACCACGTGAAGAAGCTGCTCGACGACGGCGCGATCGTGATCGCCGCCGGATTCCAGGGCATCGACCAGAACGGCAACATCACCACGCTCGGCCGCGGCGGTTCCGATACGACCGCCGTGGCGCTCGCCGCCGTGCTCGACGCCGACCTCTGCGAGATCTACACCGACGTCGACGGCATCTACACGACCGACCCCCGCATGCTGTCGAAGGCCCGCCGTCTTGCCTCGATCAGCTACGACGAGATGCTGGAGCTGGCGAGTTTGGGCGCGGGAGTCATGCACTCGCGGTCGATCGAGTTTGCCAAGAAGTTCGGCGTGAAGGTGCTCGTGCGGTCGAGCTTCAAGGACATGCCAGGCACCGTGATCCTGGCCGCCGAGGAATCGACGCCCCGGCCGGCCAGCGGCGTGGCGCTGGCGAAGGATGAGGCCCGGATCACGCTGGAAAACATCCCCGACCAGCCGGGCTCCAGCCATGCGCTTTTTTCGCAGTTGGCTGCCTCCGGGATCGCGGTCGACATGATCGTGCAAAACGTTGGGCAGGGCGGCCAGGCCGACATCTCGTTCACCGTGCCGGTCGACGATCTGCCCGAGGCGCTCGAACTCTCCAACCGCGTCGCGAAGCAGCTCGGGGCCACCGGGGTGTCGCACGATGCGGAGTTGGCAAAGGTCTCGGTCGTGGGCGTGGGCATGGCTACCGCCGAAGGCGTCGCCGGCCGCATGTTCACCGCCCTTTCGCGTGAGAAGATCAATGTGCGCATGATCACGACGAGTGAGATCAAGATCTCCGTGCTCGTCGATCGCAAGGATGGTGCCGCGGCCGTGCAGGCGGTACACCACGCCTTCGGGCTCGAGGCCGAGGCTGCTGCAAGCGAGGCCGATCTGGCGGGATCGCATCTGGTGAAGTCGAGCCCACTCGACGTGGTCCAGCGTCTCGAGGGGATGGAAGACCTCGCGATCGAGGACTGCCAGCTCGATTCATCGCAGGCCCTGGTGACGTTCACCGACCTGCCCGACACACCGGGCGTGGCGGCTGACGTGTTCGAAGAGGTGGGTAAGGCGGGCCTCAACGTCGACATGATCGTGCAGAGCCATCCACGGAACGGTCGGGCCGAGATTTCGTTCACGGTGCCGGCCGAGAGCCGCGACAAGGCGATCGAGGTTGCCAGAAAGATCGCCGCGAGCCGCGGGGCCCACGTCGCCGACGTGCCGCACGTGGCCAAGCTGTCGATCACGGGCGTTGGCATCCGCAGCCATGCGGGCGTGGCCGACCGGCTCTTCAAGCCGCTGGCCGACGAGGGCATCAACATCGACCTCGTGAGCACGAGTGAAGTCCGCCTCAACGTCGTCGTGGCCGCCGAGCACGGGCAGAAGTCGCTCACGGTGCTCCGCAAGGCGTTCGGGCTGTAGCTGGCGCCGCTGACCGATGATCGGCACCGTTTCTCCCGATCAACCTCGATGGCGAGGTAGCAGCAGCCCGAGGGGCGTGCGGCTGATGCGGTCTTCGCCGCGGCGGAAAGTGTCCCAGGCCTCGGCGTAACTGAGATCCTCGCGCTTGGCGAGCGTCAGGCCGGAGTAGCCCAGGAACGAGGCCATGAGGATCCGGAAGGGAGTCATGGTGTGTGAGAGGTCGACCGTCATCGCAATCCGCCGCAGCGCATCGGTTTCCGGGCCCCACGTGGCTGCGTAGGCCGCCAACGCAGCATCCAGCGAATCGCGATGCTCGTGCAGGCACGTGGCGAGCACCGTCGCACCTTCCATGGCCGCGTTGACCCCCTGGCCCACGGGAGGCACCGGAGCACCGGCATCGCCCAGAAGCGCCACCCGCCCGGCCACGAGCGACGAGCACCGCTTGGTCTTGCCGGTCGACAGACACTGCCGATGGCTGAACTCCTCCACTTTTGTGTCGGAGGCGAAATGCCGCAGCAGCGGATGTGCCCTGTCGAGAAAGCGACCGGCATCCACGGCGGAGTCGAATCGCATCGTGCCGCTGAACCCGATCTGGCAGAACCACCGCGGATCCGCCGGCCCTCCGGGACCGTTGATCGCCCCGGCCACGGCCGTCACGGGCTGGACCGCCAGGACATAGAGGTACTGCGGGTCCAGTTCGTCGAGGTGCTGGTCGAGGTGCAGCATCAGGGAATGGTTGCCCAGGTCGTCTCCCTCCACGGCAAACCCGCTGGTGTGGTCGGCGATGGACCGCCGCACGCCACTGCCGCCGCCGTCGCAGCCCACGACCAGATCGAACCGTCGCAGCTCGCCAGCCCCGTCGCCCCGCGACGTGATGCGGAGCTGTGGCTGCCCCGCATCGACGAGGGTCGCCTCCGCCCCGAAGTGGAGGGCCACGGAATCTGCATGCCGCTCTCGCAGATGGGCCTGGAGACAGCGGCAGATGTCACCGCGACTCCCCGTCCAGCCCCTGCCGTGATAGGGCTCCTCCGCGAAGCCGGCCCCGAGCCGATGAAGCCAGGGGTGGGGAGCGATCTTGAGGCCCCTGAAGTGAATGAGCCCGGCATCGAAGCGGTCGGTGATGCCGATGAAGCGTGCCGCACGCAGACCGTGGCCCGTGATGTCGATCGTGTAGCTGCGATCGGGGTTGTAGGTTTCGGCGCTCGAGTGGTCCTCGGC
>CANHYS010000436.1 GCA_947464585.1 Planctomycetaceae bacterium
GACGGTGAACGTCACGCTGAGGATGTTGAGATGGCCCACACTGGCGGTGGCCCAGGCGAAGGCCCAGGCCATGCCGATGATCAGCACACCGTTGGCCATGAGGGCGTGCCGCACGCCGCCGAAGCCGGCGATGATCACCACGATCACGGCCGTGAGCGACAGGCCGCTGGCCCACATCATCGACTGCTGGCTGGTCCGCATCTCGTCGTCTTCCATCACCGGCAGGCCGGTGAGGCCGATCGTCACGTCGGCATGGCGGGCGGTAACGAGCTTGATGAGCCGGCGGAGTTCGTCGGTGGCGGCCGACGCGCCGGCAAAGCCTTCCTTCTCCTTCGCCAGTCGCAGGAGCACGAATCCGAGCTGTCCGTCCTTGGCAAGGAGATGCTGGCTGGAGAGATCACGGAGGGTGGAGAGCGATTCGGGCATCCGCGGCCACGGCGAGACGTAGCCACCCGTGCCCGCATCGGCTGCGCGGCGGCCGGCCTCGAGGCCCGCCAGCAGGCTTTCGCTGTACCGTTCCAGGGACGCCAGCGGCGGCTCCTGCATGCCGGCTGCGGTCTGGCTTCGATCAACAGTCTGTGGCCCCGCGACCATCTGCCCGGCGAGTCCGCCGACCATCGACGCCACCTTCAGGTGCGTCCAGCCGCCCGCGAGGATCGGCTCGGTCCGTTCGATGAACTGGTCGATCGCCGCGAGATCCGCGGGCGAAAGATAGTGCAGCCCCTTGGCGCGGATCTTCGACAGGTCGACCTCGTGGAGCACCGACCTGAAGCGTTCGCCGTCCTGTGCAACTTCCCGCGACAGCTCCTCGAGCACCTTCACCACGCGTTCGCGTGTCGGCCCCTCCACGACGACCACCGCGTCGTCGTCCTCGCCGAACTCACGGATGTAGTCGATCCAGAGCTTGTTGTAGTCACTCTTGGGGTCGAGCAGATCGACACGGCTCACCTTGTAGCCGAGCGACTGTGCCGTATAGGCCCCGGCCACCACTGCCGAGATCAAGGCACCGAGCACGACGGCCAGAGGCACCCGCAGGCACAGCCTTGTCCACGCGATCAGGGCCCGGCCGAGGAAGCTCGTGGTCGCATGTGCGTTGGCCGGGACCGGGTCCGTCGGACCCGTGGCATCAGTTGCATCAGTTGGATCGTGGCGTCGCAGCATCAGCTCGTCATTCCTTCCCGGCAGGGGGCGGGAAACGTAGCGAACCTGCGGCAGCGGGCCAACAGGTTCTTTTTGACAGCTGGCGAGCCCTGGCAAAGTGGGCAAACCCTCGGGATTTTCAGGCGGAATGATTGGTTCGGAAGGTCCGCGCAGGCCGAAATTCTTTCCATGCGGCGACCGTGGCCGCGTCACAGGGGGGAAACAGCATGACGATTGCGCGTTCGTGGGTGATATTTGCTGGAGTCGTGGTGGCGATGGCAGCCGCGATGCCGCGGCTGCCCGTCATGGCCGACGTGGCGAACGGATCGACGACGAGGGGTGACACAGGCTCTTCGAGCCGCGAATCACGCCGCCGGGCGCTCGAGGCGTTGCCCTTGAGCCGCATTCCGGAGCCTCAGCGGAAGGCGGTCGAGCCCTGCCTGCGATCCGCGACGCTCTATCGCCGCCTGCCGGTCGAAACGGTGGCCTGCGATGGCGAACTGCTCGATTTCGCGCTCACCAAGCCCGAGGCCATCGTCGACCTGTGGCGGGTGCTTGGCATCAGCCGACTCACGCTCGATCCGGTGGGGCCGAGGCAATGGAAGCTCAGTGATGGCTACGGCACCACGGGTGTGCTGCGGCTGGTGCACCAGGAGCGGCAGGGTCGTGGCGGCCTGCTCGTGTTTCACGGCCGGGGTGTCTACACAGGCCCGCTGTCGCCCAAAAATCTCACCGGCAGCTGCGTGATGCTGGTGCGGCACGGTCCGGCCATGCCGGGGGCCGATGGCCGCGAACGGCAGATGATCCAGATCGACACCTTTCTCGACATGGACGGCGTCGGCTTGGAAATCGTCACCCGCACCCTGCAGCCGATCATCGTGCGGTCCGCCGCGTCGAACCTGCACGAGATCTGCCTCTTCATGACCACGCTCTCCGATTCCGCACGCGCCAATCCCGAGGGTGTGGCACAGCTGGCCGGCCGACTGCAGCAGACCGACGCCGCCGACAGACAAACACTCGCGACGATCGCGCGGCGGGCCGCACAGCCCGCTGCCAACGCGATGCCTCAAGGGGGCCGTCGCGAGGCGGCAGATGTGGCGGCCGCCGATCGGCTCCAGACAGAACTTGCAGCCCGCTGGCTCAGCGCCGACGAACTCGACCGCATGCAACGGCAGTAGACAGCCGTCATCGCGTCGCGCGATCGGGCGAGGCTTCCGGCGCGGCGGCGATGCGGACGCGGGCCTCCGACGCCACCACGTAGGGTCGCTTGTATTCGGGCATGTAGCCACGGGCGCCGCGCACAGCCACGTCCTGTCCCACCATCGGCGCGAGGTTCACGCCCGCCTGTGGCGTGATGAACGCGATCACGTTGTTGCTCTGATCGACGACCGCCCACCGCGGGGCATCGGGCCGCCGGGAGACGACGGTCGCCAGACGGCCGCTGGTCTCGGTCATGTCGGGGGGAGTCCAGGTGGGCTGGCCATCAGCCGATGCGCCGCCGGGCATCACGCCCGGCCGGATGGGCCGGCCGCCGATCGCCGACAGACTCGACCACATGCCGCCGAGTTGCAGCGATGGGTCGGCGGCGGGCGTCGGTGCGGCGGCCAGGGTGCGATGCCGCGACTGGATCGTCTCAAACCGGGAGATCCGCGCATCGATCGCCTCGACCCGCGTGCGATCGGTGTCGGTGGCCGTGCGGGCCGCCACCTGCCGCAGCCGTTCCCGCACCGGAGCCAGATTCCATGACTCCGCCGGTCCCGTGACCGCCAGCGACAGTGCCAGGTCGATGTCCGCCAGTTCGTCACCCGACGCGGCAACACCACCCGTCACGGCGACGGGCGTGACAGGCGTGGCCGGATCGAACACGCTCGTGCCGCGCGGCAGCCAGCCGGCAAAGAGCCGCCGGGCCGAGGGCATGAATCCCAGCTGTTGGGGCGGGGCAGCTGGAGCACCGTTCCCCATCTGCATGCCTGAAGCTGGAACTGGCATGTTTGAAGCGAGCTGCGTGTCTAAGGCTGGCGTACCACTTTTTCCTGCTTGCTGCGTGTCTCCAGCTGGCGTGTCTAAAGCCTGCGCCACGGCAATGCTTGCGTCCTTGATCGCGGCCACCGCCTCGCCGATCGACGCGGCGTTGGCGTCGGAGGCGTCTGCGGTCGCGGCGACGGCCGGCGCGGGCGGCACGACGCCAGGTGGCGTCTCCAGATCGCCCAGCCACGCCCAGCGGAATTCACCCGCCGGCGGTTCGATC
>CANHYS010000437.1 GCA_947464585.1 Planctomycetaceae bacterium
ATTCCGGCAATTCGTCAAAGAGCTGCCCGCAAAGCCGGAGGCGGCGATTGCCTGCCTGCTCGAACGGCTGGCTATCCCCGAGCGGCACTGGCAGATGTTCATGCTCTGCGAACTGCTCTCGGTCGCGGGCTGGGCGTCGTATCTCACCTACCGGAGACGGCAGGCGGAGGCGGTCGATAGCGACAGCCATGACGAGCATCTCGTCGACCTGCTGGCCATCCGACTGGCCTACGACGCCGCGCTCGCTCAGTCGCGGCCGGCAGGCATCGAACCGTCAAACCTCTATCCGATCGACGAATCGTCGCCTCAGCCCGCAGCACATGTCCTCGCCCGCTATCTTTTCCAGACGGCGGTCGAGATCGCCTACCGGCGGCGGCTGTGCCTGTCGCTCTCGAAACCGCGGCCCGTTCCGACGGCGGCGACGAATCGAGGGATACTGCAGATGATCTTCTGCATCGACGTGAGGTCGGAAGTGTTCCGGCGGCACCTTGAGGCGACGAGCGACTCCGTGGAGACGTTCGGGTTCGCCGGCTTCTTCGGCATGCCGCTGGAAATGGTGCCGCTCGGGGCGGCACATGGTCCTGCCCAGTGCCCGGTCCTGCTCACGCCGGCATTCCGCGTGCACGAACGGGTGAAGATCGGGGGCCAGGTCGCGGACGACACGCTCCAGCACCAGGCCACCGCGACGCGTCACACCCTGCGGCAAGGCCGCAAGATCTGGAAATCCTTTCAGGCGTCCGCCACGTCGTCGTTCTCGTTCGTCGAGTCGTTCGGCCTGGCCTACCTGCCCCAGTTGCTCGGCAACACCTTCGGCTGGACGCGGCCGGTGTTGCCGGCCGCGTCCGACGGCGTGCCGAAGCGGGGGCCGGCCGTGCTCGGACCCGACATCCATGCTCCCGGCCCCGACCTGCTCACGCTCGCCCGACAGACCGATCTGGCCGCAGGCATGCTGCGAAACCTCGGCCTCGTCGACGGTTTCGCGCGGATCGTGGTCGTCTGCGGTCATGCCTCCGACGTCGTCAACAACCCGTATCGGGCCGGGCTCGATTGCGGCGCGTGCGGCGGGCACTCCGGCGAACCCAACGCCCGGGTGGCGGCTGCCCTGCTCAACGACCCGCTCGTGCGGAAAAACCTCGCCGAAAAGGGAATCACAATCCCCGCCGACACCTGGTTCGTGCCGGCGGTCCATAACACGACCACCGACACGATCCGCTTCCTCGACACCGATCGCATACCGACAGGGCATGCCGCCGAGTTCGAGCAGGTGAAGGCCTGGCTCGCCGACGCGGGCGCCGCCGCCCGGCTCGAACGCAGCCCGCGGCTCGGCATCGAACTGGCTGCGAACGGCACCGGCGATGCCTCAGCCGCCACGCGGCTTGAGGCGGCCCTCGCCATCTTTCGCCGCAGCCGCGACTGGTCGGAGGTGCGGCCGGAGTGGGGGCTGGCGGGCAACGCGGCGTTCATCGTGGCGCCGCGGTCTCGCACGTCCGGGCTCGATCTCGGCGGCCGTACGTTCATGCACAGCTACGACCACGCCAAGGATCCCGAGGGCACGGTGCTGGAACTGATCATGACCGCACCGATGATCGTCACCAGCTGGATCAACCTGCAGTACTATGCGTCAGCCGTCGACAACCGGGCCTTCGGCAGCGGTAACAAGCTGATCCACAACGTGACGGGGCAGTTGGGCGTGCTGCTCGGCAACGGTGGCGACCTGATGACAGGCCTGCCGTGGCAGTCGGTGTCGGACGGTACACGGCTCCAGCACCAGCCACTACGGCTCCTCGTCATGATCGAGGCCCCGCGGCATGCCGTGCAGCGGATCGTCGCCAAGCATGCGGTCGTCCGCGACCTGGTGAGCAACGGCTGGCTCACGCTCGTGGTCTGCGAGGACGACGGCTTCCACCGCTGGACGGCTGCGGGCACCTGGCAGCCCGACTCAGTCCTCCCCACCTCCTCGTAACCGCGGGGGGATTCGCTGCAGTTCGTGCCACCGATGAAGCGGCTGCAACGATCTCGCGAGTCTGCAGGATGGCACGATCCTGTGCCTGGAGAGCGTAGGAACCGGTGGCCTGCAGCCGATCGTGGAGTTGGAGTTCAACGATGCGAGTTCCGCCCGCGATGCCCCACAGGCCGCCGCCGTTCGATCAGGCTGAGGCAGCCAACGACGAGGGCCACGACGCTGCTGGCGCCGGCTGGATCGATTTCCGGGACCGTAAAGGTGTACATCGATTGGGCGAGGATGGCATGCCCCGCGGCGGTCGGGTGGATGCCGTCCCAGCAGAGAAAGGTCGACAGATCGGCGCCGGGGATGGCCCCACCGGCATCGCTGACATTGCTGAGCCCATACGCGGCGGGATTCGCGTTCACCGACGTGATCAGACCAAAAAAGTCGAACGTGCGAACATTCGTCTCACTCGCGAGGCGTGCTGCGAGGGCAGCATTCATGGAATAGGTGAGCGTGGTCGCGAGAGACGCGGCGGCCGGACCGTTCGCGGTGATGGCGGGGGAGAGCCCCAGGTTCGGCGTGTCCCACACAACGATGTTCTCGGCACCTTTGGCCTGCAGTGTATCGACGATGCTGCCGATATCCGCTGCGAATTGACCCGCGGTCGCCACGATCGTCGCCGTTGGATCGGCTCCGCCCAAGATCGCAGTCATCGCGGCACGGGCGTTGTTGCCTCCGCCAGCCACCACGTAAAGGGCGTTCACGGGGGCTTGTGCCGACCCCAGTGACGTGACGAACGTCGCCACCTGCGCGAGGAGGCTCGGCACGGGCCCAGGGTTGTTCAAGGGCCCCGTCGCCGCGCCAGCAGAGGCGTAGTTGGCCCCGAGACCGCCTCCAAGCACCGGGCCGGCCACCGCAGAGGGCAGACCGAGCATCGTGGCAAACTGATACGCCCAGACATTGCCGTTTGTGTACTGGTAGGACGTCGCATACGGATACGTCGGGATGAAGGCGTTCCCCGTGATCTCGCTCTGCAGGGTGACGTTGAACGGGGGTGACGCGGTCGCATCCGAACCGAAACGAATGGCGTTGTTTCCCGGATCCGAAAGGCTGTCGCCGAAGATGTAGAGATCACTGATGGTCGCCCCCGTCGCCGTGTCGAGCGTGGCGGCGATGAACAATGACTGGAGAAGCACGGCGGCGTAACAGAGTTTCATGCGTCGGGTATCCCTTGATCGCGGGTGCACGAAAGGCTTTCTTCCGTGGGAGGCTTTGACTCGAGGGCGACAGTAGCTCCGACAGCAGCGCTGCGCCAATCGCAGTGTGGGTAGGAGGCAGTTGCGCCGGGCAGGATGCCCGGCTCGTGCCAGCCACCTGCGGTCGCCAAGCAGGATCGCTATCCAACCGCCGGGCACGATGCCCGGCTAGCACCAGCGGG
>CANHYS010000438.1 GCA_947464585.1 Planctomycetaceae bacterium
ACCGCCTCCCACGCCGCCGTCGGCTCGCATGCAGGCAAGGAGCCATTCGGCGCCCCGCGGGTCGAGTGTTGCCAGCACAACCCGCGCCGTGCCATACGTCGGATTTGACTGGTGGGCGTGATGCTCGTTGCCAAACCAGAGCGGACACCAGGAGCCGTCGGCAGCCTGTGCGTTCATCAGATAGTGTCGCGCGGAGGCGAGCATCCGCCGCCGTGCGGCAGCGTCGCGTGGGTTCACGCCATCTGCCGCGGTTGCGAACGGCGACCAGCACTCCGCGGCCCGGACCGCATGCGCGGTGATGTCGGGGCACGATGTGTCGAACGGAAGCCGGCCCCAGCCGCGGCAGAACGTCGGCAGCCCGCCGTCGCGATTGGCGAGATTCGTCAGCCAGTCGAGCCCCGCAATGGCCGCCCGCCGCACCTCGTTCGAGGGAACGCAGGCCTCCGCCGTTTCGAGCTGCGCCAGTGCCACCACGGCGCCGCTCGTGTCGTCGGCATCGGGAACGCCGCCGGGCAGGTCGGTCCACGCCCAGCCGCCGGCCGCGGCGCCGGTGTAGGGATGCACGCGGTTCCACTGCTGGCCAAGCAGCCAGTGGCGGATCGCCTCCCGATCACGCGGTCCGAGATGCTCCGCCAGCCGGCCGCCGGCGGCCAGTGCCGCCACCGACTGCGTCGTCACCCACGTGGCGAGGTTCGTGTCGATCGGCCACGAGCCATCCGGCCGCTGCGACTGTGTCAGAAAAGCGATGCCTTTCCGGGCCACGGCATGATCATGCAGCCCCATGCCAGCCAGGCTCATCGTCACGAACGACGTCAGCGGCGTCGCCTCGAGATAGCCGCCGTTGTCGGGCTGGATTGCCGCAAGCGTGCGGAGCGTGGGCTCGCGGGTGGTGTTGCGAATAGGCGTGAGCACGCTCCACGTCGGCGCGAGGGCATGACGCACCTGCCCGATGGCGATGAGCGCGGGAAGGGCGTAGCTCACCACTTGCATGTCGACCAGGCGGAACCAAGCCTGCGGCAACGCCGCCAGTTCGAACGGCAACTGCGGGATCACCCGCCATGTCTCGGACTGCCGCGGATCACCAAACCGACCACAGAGGGCGATGTGCGTGAGGATCGGCACGCTGAACGTCCGGTCGCGGCCATAGATGGCCGCCAGAGCCGACGCGATCGCGCCGGCATCAAGGCTGCCCGTCTGACCACGAATCCACACGGCAGCTCGTTCGACCGCAGCCGTCACGCCGTCGCCGGTGGTGCGGCGGTCGGCCAGCGGGCCAATCGCCGCCCAACAGAGGAGCGTCGTGGAGAGGTTTCCCTGGCTGGCAACGGTGTCGCCCCAGCTGCCGTCGGCCAGCTGCGTGGCCACGAGCCACTGCACGCCTGCCTCGATCCGCGAGGCATGCGCACGGGCATCCACGAGCCGCAGGGCGTTGATTGCCGTTGCGGTGGAGAGGGCGCTGGATGAGAGTCGTCCGATCCAGTGACCGTCGGCGTTTCTTCTGCCGAGTAGTTCGGCCACGGCCGCACGGCGAGCGGCGTGAAACGCGTCGGACCCGAGGATGGAGTGGGGAGAAGGCATGGATGATCACGATACCATCCCGTCGCTCACGCTCGGGGCTTGCATGAAAGCATAGAAGCCCCCGGCGTGCGCCGGGGGACTGGCTGGACACCCCGTCCATGTTCAGACGCTGCAATGCCCGAGGGCGACCAGCCCGTAAAACGTGTACTCGGCGTCGGGCTCGTCGTCAGCCCACGAGCCGTGGAAGGCCCCCTCGGCCGTCCACAGCGTGTCGAGAAAGTCGAGCATGCTCTCGCGATGGTCCCGCCACGGCACTTCCAAAGCATCGAGCGCATGGAGTGCGACGGCGGTTGAGAGCAGGTCGGGGATCGGTGCGTCGGGAGCGGCCGTGAACCCGCCGGCCGGATGACGCCGGGCCAGGAGCCACTCGGCAGCCCCCGTGGGGGCGGGCCGCCCGAGCGTGCGGAGCGTGGCGATCGCGGCCGCTGTCGCCGTTGTGGAGCCCTCCGGCTGGTCGCCAGAATTCGACCAGCCACCGTCGGCGGCGCGGAGCGAGTTGACGCACGCCGCCAGTTGCTCGGCCTCCGGGCCCGTCTCCGACAGCGGCTGTTTCAGATCGGCGCGGGCGTTCATCGCGAGAAAGCATCCGTAGGCGCTGCCACGGGCCGCGCCGGCGCGGGAGTTGAAGCCACCGTCAGCCGCGCGGTGACGCTCCACGCCGGCGAGCAGGGCCGTGCGATGTTCCGCAGGGAAGGCATCTGTCGGCTGGGATGCCCATGCCCGCGCCAGGCAGCAGCGGTGCACGTAGTCGAGCCCGCTGCCGTCGCCAAAGGTGTCGAGAAATCGAATCGTCGATGCCGCCTGTTCGTTGTCGGCAGGCAGGGCCTCGAGGGCCAGCAGCGCATCGAGCGCGAACGACGTGTAGTAGAGATCGGGCCGGCCGCCGCGATTGCAGTAGCCACCACCGGGCGACGCGAGCGACTGGAGAAACGATACGACGAGATCGGTGGCCTCGCCAAGCGTCCGCCTGGCGAGGCGGGCCACCTGCAGCATCTGCAGTCGCTGGCTCATGCCGTTGCAGCCGGGCTCGCGGAGGCCGACTGCAGTCCGGCGCCGTTCTCGCGGGCCACCTTCGCCTCCTGCTCCCGGCAGTAGCCCTCGAAGGTGAGTTCGTTGAACATCTTCGCCAGCACGCGACGGAGCAGGCCCTTCAGTGTCGCGTCGGAGAGGCCCTCGAGCGCCCGCACGGCCTGTTCCTTGTAGCTCTCGAGCAGGAGCGCCGCCTTCTCGTCGGCCTTGGCCGTACGGATCGCCTCCCGCAGGCGGTCGGGTGTGGCCGCGGGATGGGGTTTGCCGGAGGTGATCGCGGCGAGCATCTCGCGGTCATCGCCGCGGGCCCGTTCGGCTGCGAGCGCCAGCACCACGCTCGGCCGCGACTCGACGTTGCTCACGAGCCCCGCGTCATCGAGCATGTCCTCGAGGTCGTCCTTGATCTGGTAGGCGATGCCCACCGCCTCGCTGTAGGCCCGCAAGGCGTCGGCCACCTCGTCCGCCCGGCCGGCGCCGATGGCGGCCAATTGCAGGGCCACGTCGAACGCGGGCGATGTCTTGAGCCGGAAGATCTCCAGCACTTGGCGGCTGGCCAGTTGCGAGGGCTTGCGGCTCCAGGCGAGTTCGGCCCCCTGCCCCTGGCAGAGCAGCCGCTGCGCGCCGGCTGCTTCCCGGACGGCGGCGCGGATGCGATCGGCATCGAGGCCCGACTCCGCCAGCAATCGATAACCCTCGCCGATCAGCAGATCGCCGACGTTGAGGGCGATCGGCACGCCGTGCGCACCGCAGAGTGTCGGCTCGCCGTAGCGTTCGA
>CANHYS010000439.1 GCA_947464585.1 Planctomycetaceae bacterium
CCAGCGTGATACAACGGTGGTATGTCCGCTCCTTCCCGATCGAACCGCCGCGTGGCTGTCGTCATAGAAGCCTCGAATGCCTACGCGCGGGGCCTGCTCGCCGGCATTCATCGCCACGTGCGGGAGCATGAGCCTTGGACGGTCTTCCTGCCGGAACACGGGCGGGGGGCGCCGCCACTGGAATCGCTCGCGAAGTGGGTCGGCGACGGCGTGATCGCGCGGATCGAGACGGAATCCACCGCCAAGGCACTCGAGAAGTTGCGGCGGAAGCTCGGGATTCCCATCATCGACGTGAGCGCGGCGCGGATCGTCGCCGACCTGCCCTACGTGGAGACCGACGACGCTGCGATTGCGGCTCTCGCAGCTGACCACTTCTTCGAGCGCGACTTTCGCCACTTCGCTTTTCTCGGGGACGACCGGTTTCGGTGGAGTGACAACCGCTGCCGGGCCTTCGCAGAGGTCGTGGCGGCGAAGGGACACGACGTGGCGGTGTTTTCCCACCGCCGCCGGAAAACGCCGCCGGCCGACGACGACGAGGCGGTCGAGGCATGGCTGGCGGGGCTGCCCAAGCCGGTCGCGCTCCTGGCCTGCTACGACATCCGCGGCCGGCAGGCGATCGATGCCTGCCGGCGGGCCGGGATTGCCGTGCCCGACGAGGTGGCCGTGCTGGGGGTGGATGACGACGAGGTGCTCTGCGGCCTGGCGAGTCCGCCGCTCTCCAGCGTGATGCCGGATGCGATCGGCGCCGGCCGGCTGGCCGCCGAACTGCTCGACCAGCTGATGCGGGGCGGGCAGCTCGAACGGAGCGAGTGGCTCTTGCCCCCCCTGGGCATCGTCACCCGCCAGAGCACCGATGTGCTCGCCATCGACGACCCGCTCGTGGTGGCCGCCATACGGCAGATCCGCGATCATGCCTGCGATGGCATCAAGGTGACCGATGTCGCGCGGGTCCTGAAGACCACCCGCCGGGTGCTCGAGAACCGGTTCACGAAACGCATCGGCCACACGCCGCACGAGGAGATCGCCCGGGTGCAGTTCCGCCGCGTCGAGCAGCTCCTGCTCGAGACCGAGCTATCGTTGGCCGTGATCGCCGCGCGAACCGGCTTCAAGCACACGGAATACATGACGGTGGCGTTCACCAAACGCCACGGCATGCCCCCGAGCCGTTGGCGGCAAGAGCGGCGGTGACTGTCGTGACTACCGCACGTCGAGCAGTTCGACGAGGAAGTGGAGGGTCGCGTTGGGGGGAATCGGGCCGCCCGGCGTGCCGCGCGGGCCGTAGCCGAGATTGCTCGGGATCACCAGTTCGATCATGCCGCCCTTGCCGACCAGCTGCATGCCCTCGGTCCAGCCGGGGATCACCTGATTGAGACCAAACTCGATCGCTTCGCCACGCTGGTAGGAGCTGTCGAATACCTTGCCCCCGTCGAGCCAGCCGTGGTAGTTGACCTTCACGGCGTCGGTGGCCTTGGGATTGGCGCCGGTGCCCTTGCGGAGAACGCGGTATTGCAGGCCGGAGTTCGTGGTGGCGAACGTCTTGGGGGCGTCGGCATCGAGCTTGCCGGCACCGGCGGGAAGTTGTGGATGCGGGACTTCAGCGGGTTCAGCGGCCACGGTGGTCTCCATGAAGAGAGGGTTGAGGGTGAGCGTGAGGGAAAGCAGGGCGAGGGATACGAGAACGGACAGACGCATCGCGTGGGCTCCTGATGGGGTGAGTTCGAAGAGTATACAGGAAAGAGCCCGCAGGGGGCCTGGTTGGCTCAAGAGACAGATCCCCCGGCTTACGCCGAGGGCTTGGATGGGAGCCGTCGGTTCATACAAGCCCTGAGCGTGAGCGACGGGATCGTGGACGGGTGTCGCTATTTCGCTAGCAGTTGCTCGATCTCGTCGGGCAGGATCGGCACCCCCGCGCAGAGATCCACAGGACCATCTTCCGTGACGAGGATGTCGTTCTCGAGACGGATGCCGATGCCCTCCTCGGGGATGTAGATTCCGGGCTCCACCGTCATCACCCAGCCGGGAGCGAGCGGCCCGTTTGGCGGCGCCAGGTCGTGCACCCCCAGGCCAAGCGAGTGGCCCAGTCCGTGCATGAAGTATTTCCGGCAGGCCGGCTCCTCGGGCGTGTCCTTGGCCACCTGCTCTCTTGTCAGCAGGCCGAGCTGCAGGAGCTCCTCATTCATCTCGAGCTGCGCGGCCCGCTTCCAGTCGCGGATCAACGTTCCAGCGGTCGTGCGGGCGATCGAATGCTCGAGCACCCGCAGCACCGCCTCGTAGACCGCCCGCTGCCGCGGTGAGAATTTCCCATTCACCGGATAGGTCCGCGTGAGATCGGCGGCATAGTTGGCGTAGGAGGCGCCGACGTCGATCAGCACCAGCTCGCCGTCGCGGCATGGCTGATCATTGTCGTTGTAGTGGAGCACGCAGGCGTTTCTCCCTGCGGCGATGATCGGCTCGTAGGCCATTTTGCCGCGATTGCGAGTGAACTCGCCGACAAGTTCGGCCTCCAGTTCGTATTCCATCACGCCAGGCTTGAGCACCGAGAGCACGCGACGGAGGCCACCGTCGGTGATCTCGACCGCCCGCCGCACAAGCTCCACCTCGGCGGTATCTTTCACCGCCCGCAGCTGCCGCAGGAGTGGCTGAAGACGTTCGTAGCGGTGGAGCGGATACCGAGCCAGCAATGTTCGGGCCTGTCGCAGGTCGCGGGGTTCGACCTCGGTGCTCGACCGCTCGTGTTCGTTGGCGTTGAGGTAGATCCTCTCGCTCTCACACATGAGTGCGTGCAGCACGCCAGGAAGATCCGCTAGCCAGCGGATCTTCGCCACGCCGGAAATCTCCCGCGCTTGATCCTTGGAAAGCTTGTGGCCCTCCCAGGTGGTGAGCAGCTCATTCGGCTGACGGATGAAGAGCATCTCCCGCTGGGCGGGGTCGATCGCGTCGGGCGCGAGCACGAGCACGCTCTCCTCCTGCTCGATCCCCGTGAGCCAGAAGAGATCGCTGGCTGGATGGAGCCTGAGCGTGCCGTCGCCCGAGGTGGGCAGCAGATCGGCGGCGTGCACGACGACGAGGCTCTGCGGCGGCAGGAGCGACGTCAGTTGCTGACGGTGGGTGAGGAACAGGGATGGCTTGATCGGGGCGTGACGCATGGGGAACATAGCTCCGCGGGAAAGCTGGATCGTACACTACTCGCCACACCGTCCCACCACTCTCGAGGTCTGCCACCATGTCTGCCAACACCCCGCTCCGCGATACCGAACCGGTCCTGATCGATGGCCGGTGGCGTGCCGCCACGGCCACGGGCAGCTTTCGCGCGGTCGATCCCACCACCGGTGTCGAGCGGCCGCAGCAGTGGCCGGTGAGCGGCTGGAGCGATGTCGA
>CANHYS010000440.1 GCA_947464585.1 Planctomycetaceae bacterium
ACCCGTTCGATCCGCGTGCCGTCGAAGACGGAGCCGTCGGGGCTCGACCGCGTGTCGTAGACGATCCACCGCGAGTCGGGCGACCAGACGCCTGCGTTCGTGAGCATGTGGCCGTGGGCGGCGCAGGTGACTTGTCGCTCGTGCATCCGGACAGCCTACCGCAATCAAAAGATCCCTACGGCCGGGACGCCAGCACGTCCTCGAGCTTTTCGGCGACGCCAAGTTCCTTGGCCCACCGCCGCATGTAGGCCTCGTCGAGGTCGCCCTGCGTGAAGAGAATATCCTGAACATCGATGAGGTCGCGCGGACGGCTTGCGATCAGCTTGAACAGGATCAGGTCCTCGGCAGTGACCAGGCTGACAGGCTGTTCTTCGACCGTGCATGTCACGCGGCGAGCGATGACCTCCTGCTGAAAAGCAGTCTCCGCCAGAAACACATCCGCATCGATGCCCTTGCCATCGAGATAGAGACGGATTTTCACGAGCGGCATGCCACCAACTTGATCGACCCAGCCGCCCTCATACGCCGTCGGAATTGAGTAGCCAAGCTCCTCGACTGCCGCGAATAGACCGCGGAGCCGTTCGCGGGCAACGGCGAGCGTGAAGTCAACGTCGTAGGTCGGACGAGGCAAGCCGTATGCCCGCACAGCGATGCCCCCCATAATCGCATAGGGCAGCGACAGCCGGTCGAACAACGCGACCAATTCGTGGATGACGTCAGTGAGATCCTTCACGCGACTTCTCGTGGAGAGGATTTCCGCAACCGGGAGAGTGCAGCCAGGATACTCGCGTTGCGAAGATCATTTTCCCGTTTGATGAGTTCAAAGCGGCGGGCAACAACATCCCCGCTTCCCTGCAGCAGGTAGGGAGTGTTGTCCCGCATCATCTCGAAGGTCAGATCGAGTCGTTCGCCGATCGTCATGCGGCGATACTGGTCGAGGGTTTCCTGGCTGAGCATGGCGGGTCGCCCCCTGGCTGCGGGCTGCAAGGTGAGTGCGGCACGATCGCCGCCATGCCGATTGTATCAAGGGCAGACAGTCGACGTCTGCACGCGCCGCGGCGGCAGACTCGGCCTCCGGCCTGGTGAGCGGCGGTCTGCTACGCGACGACCTGAGCCGCCGCTTCCTCGAGCAGCCGGATCCACGGGCCGACGAAGTGGCCGTTGTCACGATACGTGCGGCCGCTCACGAGGTTGCCGTCGATCACACACGGCGCATCGACGAAGATGCCGCCGGCCACTTCGAGGTCGAACCGGCATTTCGGCACGGTGGCCATCTTCCGTCCCCGCACGCAGTCGGCGTAGGCTGGAATCTCGACCCCGTGGCAGACGCTGGCCACCGGCTTGTGCTCGCTGAAGAAATGACGCGTGATCCTCACGAGATCCTCGTCGTAGCGGATGTACTCTGGCGCCCGGCCGCCGCTAAAGAAGATGCCCAGATAGTCGTCGGGCCGCACGTTGGCGAAGGCGAGATCGGCGTCGATCTGATAGCCCTCCCATTCCTTCGTGATCGTCCAGCCGGGCCGCACCTCGTGGAGCACCATCTGATAGGTCCGCCGCTCGGGCGCGATCACGACCGGCTCGAACCCCGCCTCCTGGAGCCGGTAATACGGATAGAGGGTATCGACGGTCTCGGTGGCGTCACCCACCACGATCAGCACACGGGGTGGATGCGAATGGATGGGCAGGGCTTGGGACATCATGGTGAATTCCTGACGGTCTCGTGGATATCGACGATCATACGTCGCCGGAGCGTCCCGCTCATTCAGATTTTGCCCCTGCAGATGCAGGTTTTGCAGTCGTCTGTCTCTCTCAGCGACGGCCAGCGCGGTAGCTGCCGGGAGTCATTCCGAAAAGTCTCTTGAACGCCTCGGCCATGTATTGCGGGTGTTCGAAGCCGCAGCGGTCGGCGATCGCGGCCAGCGACAGCTTCGTCTCGACGAGCAGTCGTTTCACCCGATTGAACCGCAGCCGGATGATCTCTTCGCCGGGCGTCCGCCCGATGGCTCGTCGCATCCGTCGCTCGAGCAACGTGCGAGAGAGGCCGGCATGCTTGACGACGTCGGCCACGTTGATGCCGTGGCAGGCGTGCTCGCGGATGTAGCGGACCGCGGCCACGACTTGGAGATCGTCGATCGCCATGATGTCGCTCGACTGCCGCACGACGAGGCCCCGAGGAGGCACCAGCAGGGATTCCGTTGGTGGCGGTTCGCCCGCCATCATCCGCTCGAGCAGCGCGGCCGCCTCGTAGCCGATCCGCTCCCCCTCGAAGGCCACGCTCGAAAGCTGCGGCGAGGCCAGCGTGCAGAGCGTCTCGTCGTTTTCGACGCCGACGACAGCCGCTTCCTCAGGCACGGCCACGCCCGCCCGACGGCAGGCGTCGAGGAGCCAGAAGGCCAGCTGGTCCGTGCAGGCCATGATGCCCACCGGCTTGGGCAGCGCGGCCACCCAATGGGCGATCTCCGCCTGCTGCCGCTCCCAGTTGGTCGGCCGCTCCCCCTGGCGGGCCGCATGATGCTCGTGGCACGCATGTCCGCGAGACTTGAGAACCGCACGAAAATTATCGCGGCGCTCCTCGAAGTAGCGCTCGGTATCGAGGTCGAAGACGGCGAAATTGGTGAAACCGTTGTCGATGAAGTGCTCGGCGACCAGTCGACCCAGATCGCGATTGTCCACGCCTACGAAGGGCAGCTTGTGCGGGAGCTTCGACGCCCGCAGTTCCACGCCAGGCAGGCCGGTCGCGGCGATTGCATCGGCCATCGCGGCCGTGGCGGTGCGGGCGATGATTCCATCACCCCGCCACGAGGCGAGCCAGCGCGGCACCTGCGAGTCGAGGGCCCGCAGTTCGACGAATACCGACCAGTGCCCATGTTCGGCGATGTACCGGTTGACGCCCGCCAGGATTTCGCGGCCGAACGTCCGTGATGTCTCCACAAGGAGGGCAACATGCTTCGTCGTCCGCGGGGGGCTCGCGTTGGTGGCGGCGGCAACCGCCGTGCGCGGTTTCCGCGATGTCTTGCTGAGCCGCGGCATCGTTCGGTCCCTGGTCTGAAGCCCGATGCCATCCTAACACCGGGTGGCCACGGATCTCGAACCGGGGGCCGATGCTACCGGGGGTTTGCGGCGGGCCGCGATCCCAGCTGGAAATCAATCTCGTTTGATCCGGGGCCGACCGTCGCCGTGAGTTCCGACTTCAGGTGATACTTCGCAGGAAGCCGCTCTGCCGTCTCGACGAAGTTGCCGTCCTTGTCGCGGCCCTCGCCGCCGGTCCGGATCTCCACGCGGTGGCGGCCCACCACCGCTCCCGGCTGCTTCACCCCGTACGCGAGCGTGTAGCGGCCCGCATCGTCTGTGAAACCGTACGAGGCGTTGCC
>CANHYS010000441.1 GCA_947464585.1 Planctomycetaceae bacterium
ACTCCCAGCACCTCGCGGAAGAAGACCACCCATTCCGGCTTCATAGAGTGCAGCCGCTCTGCCACCTCCAGCACTGCGGCAGCGGCATGGTCGGTTCCAGAGTCGAGTGCGGTGGGGGGCATGGGACGGTTTCCTTCTGTGCTTCGGTAGAGTGCCGGACCGGGCGGGGTGTTGGCTGCGTCAGACCGATCTCGATCCCCGCCAAAACCCATTGGCGAGGCGATCGTCCGTCAGGTCGGTTTTTCAGGCCTGCGGGAAACTCTTGCGAGCCGGTCAAGTGCTAGCGTGAAGTGCTTGCACAGCAATGACTTAAAGCAATTCGAGCAAGGCCGACTTATTTCTGTGCAGCCGTGCCTTGTTTGGTGGCACTGGGGCGGCTGCGCAATAAGTGGGCAGGCCCCGGGTTTCGCATTTGCCAAGTGTCCGGGTTGTGAGGTCCCCGAAAAAAAGTCTCAGCCGATTCCAGAAAGGCTGGTTCTGCTGCTTGTCAGGCCGCTTTTTCAGCGGCATTCCAGGTGCCGAACGATCGTGTCGGCGACTGGGATCCCCGTGGCCGCCTCCAGACCCTGCCACCCGGGTACGGCGTTCACCTCGAGGACCACGACCCGACCATCCTGCGCCGGGAGCAGGTCGACTCCGGCGATCTCCGTTTCCACCGCCCGGGCGGCGGCTCGGGCCAACTCCACCCAGTCTGCCGGAGGGCTGAATGCTTCTGGGCGGCCCCCGAGCGAAACATTGGTACGCCATTCGCCACCGACCGCGAACCGCCGGATGGCAAAGGCATCCTGTCCCACCAGCAGAATGCGGACATCCCAGCCGTCGTGCGGCAGGAATTCCTGCAGGTAGGCGACGCTGCCCGCGGGGGACGCGGCAGTCGCCGCATCGATCAGTGGCACCAGCGACGCCTCGTCGGTGATTCTGGCAATGCCACGGCCCCGCGAGCCGAAGATCGGCTTTGCCACGCAGTCGCGGCCCAGCGAGTGCCACGCCGCCCGGATCGCGTCTGGGCTCTGGGCAACCACCGTGCGGGGAACGGGCAGGCCTGCCGCCGCCATGCGTGCCAGCGACAGGTATTTGTCGATGGCGATTTCAAGGCCGCGGGGACTGTTGACCACCGGCGTGCCGCGTGCGGCCAGCCTTCCGAGCAGGTCCATGCGAAAGACGACCTCCTCCAAGCTGCCGCCGGGCATGCCGCGGACGACCACGAGATCGGCAGCATCAATCACCGGCGGCAGAAACCGCTCCACGGATGTGGGGCCGTCGCCGGCACTCTGCGGCGACGGCCCAGAGTGAAAAGCAGAGTGAAAACCAGAGCAGAGATCGGCGGCCAGGTCATTCCAGCGGACCACCATGCCCTGATGGCCACGGGCTGCGAGGGCGGCGAGCAGGCGGCCCACATGCCAGCCTGTCGGTTCTCCGATCACGGCCACCCGCAGAACGCCGCCGGCTTGCCCGAACATGGGCATCATGTCCCGGAGCCGCTGGCCGCAGTCAGCGGTGTCGTGAACGATCGCTCCACGATCTCCGGGGCGATCCCGCCGAAGCGGTGCCGCCGGCCAGTCTCGACGTTGACCAGATCGACCAGGGCCGGCGCGAACAGGGCCGGATCGAGCGCGTAGAAGTCGCGGCCCGCCCGCTCGAAGAGCGTGCAGAACGGCGCCCCGTAGTCGGCCGAGGCGCGGCTCACCATCCGCGGGCCGATGTCGAGCAGGCTGGCATCGTCGCCGGTCACCTCGAGTACGACATGCCCACCGTAGAGAATGGCGTCGTTGGTGCGGCCGATGGCGACGAGGTCGTCCTTCCAGGGCACGGGGGCCAGCGGTGCGCGGCCGGAGCCTCTGCGGATCCGACGCAGGTCGAAGTGCAGGTCGTGAAGCTTGTGCAGGGCGGTCTCCAGTGACCGGGCGATCACCTGCAGCGTGCCGGCGGTGCTCGCCGTGCGGGCGACGAGCAGCACGAGCTTGTCAGGGGCCACGCCCGCATCGGCCGCCAGCGACAAGCAGACATCGTCGGGCGGAAGCTTCGCTGTCTCGAGCAGGCCGACTGCAGCATCCGGTCGCTCCCGCATGCCGATCTGGTCGAAGAGATCCTCACGGCCGATCGCCGCGCGGATCGGACCGCTGGCCATCGCGAAGTAGCTCGGTGTGCTCACCTTCCAGCCTGCATACTGTGAGGCCAGGCATGCCGCCAGCGGCTCTTCGCTTGTCACCGCCACGACCGGCCACGGGCAGTCTGGCCAGGCGAGGGCAAACGCCTCCGGCAAACTTCCCTGCTCCTCGACCCGCACGGCACCGAGTCCGGCCATCGCCGCCCGTGCGAGGAGCACTCCAGCTTCAATGCTTCCGGCGGCCTTCACACCGCAGTCCACGACGCGGCCGCCGCTGGCGACCGTGTGGCAGGCCACGCCGAGCGCCGCTGATCGCGTGAGAAGTTCCGCGACGATCTCCAGGGCTCCTGCGTTGAGCTGCATGCCAATGCCTTCAAAAAAAGGTGCCAGCCACCAGATGTGGGGAGTGTGGGCAGGCGGCCCCAGTGTATCTTTCCCACATTTGGTGGCTGGCACCTTTTTCTTTTTTTTGGGCGTGCGACACTGCCGGGGCCAGAAGGAGTGTGCCGTGCCAAGCCTGACCGTCGAGAACTACGTCAAGACGATCTATCAGATCACGGCCGCCCAGGCGGGGCAGCCGGCCAGCACGGGGCAGATCGCGGCGGCGCTCGACGTCTCCCCCGGCACGGTCACGAGCATGCTCAAGACGCTCGACGCCGCGCGTCTGGCGACGCACAAGCCCTACGAGGGCGTGGCCCTGTCGCGGGCCGGCCGCGTGCTCGCCCTGCGGATGATCCGACGGCATCGGCTCATCGAACTCTTTCTCCTCCGCACGCTCGACATGAGCTGGGACGAGGTGCACGACGAGGCCGAACACATGGAGCACGCCGTCAGCGACCTGCTGGTCGATCGGATCGACGCCTTCCTCGGCCATCCCGAGGTCGATCCGCATGGCGACCCGATTCCGCGTGGTGACGGCCCCGTGCTCGAGCCGCCTGTCGAGCCGGCGGCCCAGCCGTTGGCCGAGTGCACCGATGGTCAACGGTTTCGCCTGGTCCGCGTGCTCGACCAGTCGTCGGAGTTTCTGCGTTACCTCACCGACTCGGGGCTCGCGCTCGGCGCGATGGGCCGGGTCGAACGCAATCCCGACGGCGCCGGCCTGATGCGGATCTCCGTGAACGACAAGCTGAGCGACAAGGCGAACGACAAGGCGAACGAAAAGCCGATGTCGCTGACGCTGGATGCGGCGGGAAAGCTGCTGGTGGGCGACGCCGATGCTGGCTGAATAACGCTGGCTCGATGACGGTGCCACCAGAT
>CANHYS010000442.1 GCA_947464585.1 Planctomycetaceae bacterium
TCGGCAGGATCGAGGCCACCGCGCGGCTGTGCGATGGCGCGATCGCTACCAACCGGTTTCTCGCCGAGCAGTTGGCGGAGACGGTGCCGGGGCCAGTGTGCATTGTGCCGAATTTCCTCAACCGCCGGCAGCAGGAGGTGTCCGAGGCCCTCTTGGCCGCCAAGCGGGCCCGCGGGTTCGCCGGCGAGGGGCCGGTGACGATCGGCTACTTCAGTGGCACGCCCAGCCACAACCGCGACTTTGCGATCGTCACCCCGGCGCTGGCACGGCTGCTCGCCCGCGATCCCGACGTGCGGGTGCGGATCGTCGGATTCATGGAGGCCATCGGTCCGCTCGCGGCACATGGCGGTCGGGTGGACCGCGTGCCGCTCCATGACTGGATCAACCTGCAGCGGCTGATCGCTGAGGTGGAGATCAACATCGCGCCCTTGCAGGAGAACGTGTTCACCAACTGTAAGAGTGAACTGAAATTCTTCGAGGCGGCGATCGTCGGCACGTGGACCTTGGCCACACCGACCATGCCGTTCAAACGGGCCATCCGCTCGGCCGACATGGGTCGGCTGACGCGGGCCGAAGACTGGGACCGGGCCTTGGCCGAGGCGGTGACGCTCGTTCGTTGCCCAGCCCGCTACGCACCCATGGCCGAGGCCAATGCGGCCGCGGTGCGGGAGGCCTACGGCTGGGACCAGTTCGCCGACCGCATCCTGGAGGCGACGGTGCGCAATGACTGACCCCGCCGCTCCCGATCCGCTGCCCGCCGATCCCCGCCGGGATCTGCTCCTCGATGGCATTCCGCGGTCGGCGCGGATCGTGGAAGTGGGCGCATCCTTCCGTCCTCTGGCCGCGAAGCGGGACGGCTGGAACACCTGCGTCGTCGACCACGACACCCGCGCCGGGCTGATCGCCAAATACGCGGCGGCCTCAGTCGTGCCCGAGGCGATCGAGGACGTCGACGTGCTCTGGCAGGGGGGGCCGCTCCATGAGGCGTTTCCTCCCGAGAGCCTCGGCACCTTCGACGCGCTGGTCGCCTCGCACGTGCTCGAGCACATGCCCGATCTGATCGCCTTTCTCGACAGCAGTCGCCGGCTCGTCAGGCGCGATGGCTGCCTCGTGTTCGCCCTGCCCGACAAGCGCTGGTGCTTCGACTTCTTCCGGCCCGTGTCGCTGGCGGGCGACGTCCTCCTGGCCCACAGTGAGCGCCGCACGCGGCACAGCCCGGCCACGCTCTACAACGAGGTCGCCTACGCCGTCACGCTGCACGGCAGGCCCGGCTGGGCAGTGAGTGAGCCGGCCGCCGACGTGGCCTTTGCCCACCGGCTGGGGCTGGCCCGCCAACTGTTCGACGACTCGATGGCCGACACGGTCTACCGCGACGCCCATGCCTGGCAGTTCACCCCGGCGAGTTTTGAACTCCTGATCCTCGACCTTGCGCTCTCCGGGGCGTGCGACTGGCACGTCGACTGGATTCGTCCTGCAACCGCCGTCGAGTTCCTGGGCCGCCTGCGACCGGGCATGGCTGCCTGTGCCGACCCCGAGCAGGTGCAGCACCGCCGGATGTCGCTGTTGTGCGAGATTGCCCGCGAATCGATCGTCCACTGGGAGAGCCTGCTGGCCACACAGCCCTCTGAACGCAGAGCGGCCTAGCGGACCGTGGCGGGCATGGCATCGAGCAACTGTTCGGTGACTTCCCGCATTTCCAGGAGCATCCGCCGCAGCAGTTCCAGACGGCGTGCCTGAAGGTCTTCGAGCGCGGCGAAGGCTTGCCGCGGCCGGGAGAGCGAGACGAGAAACTCCATGGCGGGCTGAGGCTCCAGCCAGTCGATCCGCCAGTCAATCTCGCCGAGCACTCCCAGTTCGAGCACGAGCAGTTCGAAGCTCGCCGGCGTGAACTGCCACGCGTGGCAGTCGATATATCCCGCTGTGGCTGCCGTTCCCGCGTCGGCGTTGCCTCTGGCCTGCTCCAGCGTATGGTCGAGGACCAGTGCCGTGAGCGGCTCCCGCGCCCAGGCGGCCCGTCCGGCAAGCCGGGTGAGGTAGGCGACGTGATCGAAGAGATCGGCATACGTGTGCCGATCTCCGTCGCCGCGGTGCGCGGCCAGCACGCGGCCGGTCGTGGCGGCCGGCCGAAACAGGTCGAAGCACAGCCGCTTGTCGGGCAGAGCCAGCCGGATGCTGCCACGCATGGGATGCAGCAACGTCGCAGCGGATTGGAAAAAGCCGATCGGATCAGGCACGTGCTCGAGCACATGACTGGCGATGAGAGCCGTGAAGGTGCCCGCGTCGCCCGCTGCAAAGCCGGCCTCCAGCGGACCGCCGCGCCAGACGACATCCACATCCTCGATCCGTTCGGTCGGAGCCTCGGGGGCGGTGCTGTACTTGGCGACTAGTTCTGCGCGGCTGCCGTGATCAACCACCCGGGTATTCCAGCCGGCGGCCTTGGCCGCCACCGGGTTGTAGCTCGGCCCGATCTCGATCAGGCGATCCTCGGTCGAAAGCCCCGTCAACAGCCGCTGGCTGCGATCCGACAGGGCCGGGCGGGGCAGGCTGCTTCGCGAGGCTGACGAGTCTGCCGGGCTGTGCATGGCACTCCTCCAACGGAAGCCTGCATGGAGCTCCCAACGACTTATCGCGCAGCCAAGCCGGCTTTGTCTACGCCAATCCGCGGTCCAAGGCGGGTGTCCTGTCGCCATCGATTGCCCGGCTGTCTGGGCAGGGTGGGTGGCCTGCGGGCACTTGTGGATTTCATCTTGCTGCTCGACCGGTCGTGGCCTTATCTCCCAGTTCATCCACGTGGCCGGTCGGTTGCGGGGATCGCATTCCTGGTAGTGGAGCCCCACGAGTGACCGCCGCAGCATCGTTCTCGTCCTCTGCTTCATATGCCAGCAGCCCGCGGTTCTCCGTGATGCTGCCGACATACGAGCCGGATGAAAAACTCTGTCGCACGCTTCTGTCGGTGCTCGCGCAGGCCCCGTCCGCTGACCAGATGCAGATCAGCGTGGTGGACGACGCCTCCGAACGGTCCGATGTGGCGGCGCTCGTGCACGCAGTGGACCCGGCGGGCCGGGTCGAAGTCATCCGCAACGACCGCCGACTGGGGCTCGGTGGCAACTGGAATCGCGCCATCGCCGCCGCCAGAGGCGATCTGGTGCACTTGCTGCATCAGGACGACTACGTGCTGCCCGGCTTCTATGCCCGCATGGATGAGATCTTTCGCCGCACGCCGTCGATCGGCATGGCGTTTTGTCGCTGTCGCATCGTCGACGGCGACAATCGCCCGATCAAAACCTCATCGCGTCTGCGGTGGACTCCCGGCACCATCCATGGCTGGCTGCCCATCATCGCGCAGCGGCAACGCGTGCAA
>CANHYS010000443.1 GCA_947464585.1 Planctomycetaceae bacterium
GTCGTGGTGCCGCTCGTGGCTGTCGTTGCGCCGGGCAGGAGCCTTGGCAACGCCGGGCCGGCGGGGCGATTTGGCGGGGGCAGATGAGGGCCTGTCCAGTGTGACGTTCGCGGCTTTTGCCGCGGGTTTGTCCGTGCCGGTGGCCAGTCGGAGCGAGGCCGACTGCTGCACGTCGGCCGACTTAAATCGCGTGGGCTGGGTGGTGGCCGCCGTACCGGTGCGAATCTTCAGCCGGGGCTTTGGCTTGGGGCGACGCGAGGCGACGGCCGTCGACCGCACGGCCGAGCGGGAGGACTGCCTGGGCGTTGAACGGGAAGGACGTGTGCCGATAGCAAATCGAGCCCCTCTTGCTCGAGTCCCTCTGGCGCTACCACCTCTGGCTCGAACAACCAGTGTGCAAGCTTTGCGTACGAGCTCAATACGACAGGACGCTCTGCGACAAGACATCGTGCCTCCTCTCCCTGGGGCGTCATGAAAACCAATCCGTTGCCCTTCAGGATATGCGGCGATTCATCCCATTTCCAGTAGCAGGAAGGATTTGAGCGCGTTTTCCGAAAAAAAACACCAGGGATATTCCCGCGATCGCAGCACCTTGCTGGCTCGTACGGCGGTCGCCAGTGGCCCGGCGCGGTCGAGCATCCGGTGGCGCAACGACTGCGTGTGGAATGCCATCCGGTCGTTGGCCGAGCGAATCTCGCGGCAGCGCCGCTTCGCGAGCGTTGGTGTGGGATGCGTATCGATCCAGCGTTGCTTGTGTTGGATCAACTCGCGCACCTGTTCGGGCTGCGCGTCGTGTGGAGCGAGGTGGCGTTCAGGATGAAATTCCAGATCGCGGATCTGGCGGTGCAGGGCCGCGAGTTCCGCGGCCGGATCGTCGGTCGCGAATCCTGGAAACAGTGTGTCGACCGGAAGTCGCAGTGTGCCGGTGACCACGGCGTGACGGGGTGGATCGCAGCCTGTGAGCCGACGGACAATGTCGTCGGTGAGCAGATCGTAGGCCGCACCGCCGACGCCGTGCACGAAAACGTCAGCCACGATCATGCGGGCCACGAGCGTCGTGAGGATCGCCCGCGGCCGCAGCCGCAGGGAATGTTCCTCCATTCGGGAGAGGGCATCCACCCAGCGCGAGGGCGTGGTATCGGGCGAGATCGGCAGCTCCACCCGCAGTGTCTCCATATCGGAGAGCACGAGCGTGCCGGGCGTGCCAGTGTTGGCAAAGACCCTCCGCCGCCGCGGGTCGTCCCGCGACCAGATCCACCAGGGCACTTCCAGCCAGGGATCGGACGATGTGTCGTCGAACCGCACGGCGAGATCGGGCATGGGGCGGGCGCGACCGCGGACATGATGCCGGCGGCGGTGGTCGGCGAGCGCCGCGTTGTAGGCCTCGTGCAACGGCGCGGCATGGGCGAGCAGCCATCCCATGAACACCATCACCGTCGGCAGGCGGACCAGTTCACTGACGGGGAGTTCGAGTGTTTCCAGACCCAGACGCGCCTCGAACATGTGCCGCGCCTGCGCGATGGCGAGGCCGAGCCGATGCGACTCACTGGCCCGCTCAACCACCAGCGGCCACCATCGGCGGAGGATCGCGTCGGGCTCCAGCGGCTTGAGGAGTCGATCAGCGCGGCTGCCGAACGACGCGAAGCAGTCGGCATCGATGATGCCGCGCTCTTCCCACGCCATCTCCGGCGCGGGACCGTCGAATGCGACCTGTTCCAGATGCGCCTCGCGCGGCGAGCCCACGGGCACGCCGACGCTCGTCGATGCACAGCGGTCGGTGTCGACGACCAGGTTGATCGCGGTGCCGCCCAGTCGCCGGGCGTAGGCGTCGATCGCAAAGTTCTTCAGCCACACGCCGGGGTGAAACAGTTCCGGTTGATGGCCGCCCATCACGAGCGGCCGCGCGATCCAGTCGGCAACGTCGGTGGGCCGGTCGACGTCGCGATAGCTGGCGGTGTATTCGGTGGCGACGGTGAGCACCTCGCGCCGCGTTGCGGCCACCAGTTCCCACAGTTTCAGGTCGCCGATCCGGGTGTCGAAGGCCGCGCGGAGCAGGCGGTTGTTGTCGACGAGGGCCTCGATCGAAGGCCCCGGCGCGTCGGGAGCCGCTTCGAGCGGTGGATCGAGGAGACGACCGCCCGATTCCTGCGGCGGTGCATGAACGCGGCGGCGGGACGGCGGCGGGCCGGAGGATGGATGCATGGACTACATGGCAGTGCCGGGGGCTGCTGCCGCGACGGCGGCTTCCGCACGATCGAGCACGCTGCGGTAGTAGGCCAGACGGGTTGCCGCGTCGTCCAGTGCGCCGCCAAAACTCCGCGCCAAATCGAGGTAGACCAGCGGCACGGGGAGTTCGACGATCCTCAAGGATGCTGCCGCCGCCTGAACCCACACCTCGAGCGGCATGGCATAGCCGGTTTCGTTGATATGCAGTTGCTCGAGCGCGTGCCGGGAGTAGGCCTTGAAGCCGCAGAAGGCGTCGGTGAGGTCGAGGCCCAGCCGCGTGTTGATGTCGGCCGTGATCTCCGCATTGATGCGACGGCGGGCGGCGGGTGGATCACTGGCACCGGGGAATCGCTGCAGGTAGCGGCTGCCGCTGACGATGTCGACGGCGGGCCGGACCGCGGATGCCGTCGTGGCGGCGGCGATGAATGCCGGGATCAGCTGCGGCTGGTGCTGGCCATCGCAGTCGATCGTGACGAGCCCGTCCCACTCTCCGGTGAGCGTCTCGCGGAATGCGGTGGCAAGCGCCGCTCCATATCCCTGGTTGCGCGGATGCCGCACGATGCGGATGTCGCCACGCTCTTCGACGCGCGCGGCCAGCAGCGGCGATGTGCCGTCGGTCGATCCGTCGTCCACGACGAGGACGTCGGTCGTGAACCGCAGCACCTCGTCGAGCACCGCCGACACGTGGGCCACTTCGTTGTAGACGGGCAGGGCAGTCAGGAATCGGGGCATGGAACCGCCTTTTCCGGCAGGGGGATGCGCGCGGGGCAATCCCCCAAGTGTAGCGCCGGAAAACCGCGGAGCAATTATTAATTCGAGGACGTTGAGGGAAGCCTGGAGCGTGAGCGATGGGAATGTCCGTCGTGGGCCAATATCCCCAGGCTTAATCCCCCGGCTTACGCCGGGGGCTTTTATGGAAACCGCCATACAAGCCCCCGCCGGATCAGGTGGAGGCCACATTAATCGATCCAGACAAGCGGGTCGGCCTCGTCGCGGCTGGCCCAGCAGGAGAGGCCGGGCACCGCCTCGGCCAATCGCCCGGCGAGCACCTCCATTGAAAATCGCTCGCTGGCATGGTGCCCCACCGCGATCACCGCCAAGCCGCAGGCCCGCGCCTCGAGGGA
>CANHYS010000444.1 GCA_947464585.1 Planctomycetaceae bacterium
GTATGAGGCCGAGAGGAGTGTTTCATGGATTCATCATTTGATCGCGAGCCGCCACCGCCGGATGCCGTCGCCAAAACTCTACCCCACGCTACCATCCCCGCGCTTTTTCAAGAATAAGTTTCGTTTGACCGTACAAACCACCTTTGCTACCATTCCGGGGGATGGTGCCGGATCGACCGCAAAGCAGTCGCAATTGGCGCCGTGCGGTTTGGGGCTTTCTCCAGAAGGAAACATCCGATGAATACCAGAGGATTCTCTCGGCCGGGGTTCACGCTTGTCGAACTTTTGGTGGTCATCGCCATCATCGGCACGCTCGTGGGGCTGCTCCTGCCGGCCGTGCAGGTGGCCCGCGAGTCGGCTCGCCGCAGCAGTTGCAGCAACAACCTGAAGCAGCAGGGCCTGGGCCTGCAGAACTTCCACGACGCCAAGCAAGCGTTTCCCTCCGGCGGCTGCGGCACGCAGGACTACATCGCCGGAGCCGCTCAACAAGGCCACTCGCAGTGGGTCTGCATACTGCCGTTCATGGAGTTCGCCGATATGTACAACAAGTGGAACTTCCAGGCTGCGAACGAGGGTTGGGTCGGCAACGCGTCCGTGCGTGCAGGCGTGCGGCTGCCGTTTCTGATCTGTCCCTCCTCATCGCTGCCCGTCGACACCTCCTACGGCCACGTGTCGCAGTACTTTGGCATCGCCGGGGCCACGACCTCCGCCAGCTTCACTGACACCTCCGGCCTAGTTGATAACACCGCGGGTTGGGGCTTCGTCTCCTCGCGGGGAATGATCCCAAACACGGGAGGTAACAAGATCGGCCCGAGCAACTACGGCCGGAGGATTCGGGACTGCCTCGACGGCACGTCAAAGACCATGATCGTGGGTGAGATCAGCGACTTGATCTCCAATGCAGCCGGGAACAAGATCGAGGCCCGGCCCGGCCTGGGGAACTGGGGCTGGTCGTATGGCGGCCAAACGAATTGGACTAATGGCGAGCCTCATGTCAACAACAACACGATCCGCTATCCCCCTAACGCCCCTGTCGGCGGCCAAAGCGGCGTCGCGATGGGCTCCTGGACGGCCGCCGCCTGCACCAACACTCCGCTGGCGTCGGCCCATCCGGTTGGCGTGCAGGTGGTGATGACCGACGGCAGCGTCCGCTGGATTCCCAACAGCATCAGCCAGGACATTCTCACGCTGATGGCGGTCCGCAATGACGGGAAGAACGTCAGCGATTCGGAGTGACCGCTGGCGCCGGTTTCCGACAGCGGCTCTCGACACACGAAAAGGAGGTAACCTCGCATGATCGCGCTCTCGTACACCCGTAGATGGGTCTGCCTGGTCGCGGTGGCATTACCCTTTGCGGTGGTGGGCTGCGGCAATGGGGATGGCTACACGGGCCCCCGAGGCAGGGTGAGCGGCGTGCTCACCCTCGACGGCAAGCCGCTGCCGAGCGGCTGCTCGGTCGTATTTATCGAGGAACGTCATGGCTATCTGGCGGCCGGCATCGTGGGGGACGGCGGCAGATACGCGCTGTTCTACCGCAAGAGTCGCGACCTGCCGGTGGGTAACTACAAGGTCCAACTCTCGCCGCCTTCATCCGAGACGCCCCAGGAGAAGATTGACCCCAGTAAAGCGGGCATCCAACCCCGGTCCGAGTGGTCGCTGCCGTTCGACAAACGGTATCTGTCCACCTCGAACAGCGGGCTGACGTTTACCGTCGCGCCCGGCGAGAACACTGCCGACTTCCAACTCGCGCCACAATGAAGACATGTGGGAGCCATCTGACCGGCGGCAGGTGTGACCGCCGGTTGAAAAGTGCAGCCCGCGGTAATGGCGGGCTGTTCCGTGAAGCCGTGAGAATTGGCCGTGAGGCACGGGTCGCATGCGGGAGTTTCCTAGGACAATCGTGAAACCGCCACTGTTCTTCCTCGCCGCGTTGCTGCTCGCGCCACTGGCCGCGATGCACGCAGCTGACGTCCCGACGCAGCAGCCCGATATCCTTCTCATACTCGCAGACGATATGGCCTGGGGCGACGTGCGCTGCCACGGCAATGACAAACTCGATACGCCCGTGCTCGACAGGCTGAAGAGTCAGGGGGTGGACTGTGAACACTTCTTCGTCAGTCCGGTCTGCTCGCCGACGCGGGCGTCGATCCTTTCGGGCCGGCACCATCTCCGGCTGGGTGTGCTCAACACGACCTCGGGCCTCGAGGTGATGCAGGGCAGGGAGATCACGTTGGCGGAAGCATTGAAACCGGCAGGCTATATCAGCGGCTGTTTCGGCAAATGGCATAACGGGTCGAACGATCCGTCCACTGCCCGCGGCCAGGGGTTTGACGAGTTCTATGGTTTCAGCGGCGGCTTTTTCTCGAACTACTTTGATCCGGAACTCGAGCACGATGGTGTCCTGACGGTCCGCAAGGGCTTCATCACGGACGTGCTCACCGATGCAGCCCTCGCTTTCATTGAGAACAACAACACTCGCCCGTTCTTCTGCTACGTCCCGTTCAATGCCTGTCACTCGCCAATGCAGGCCCCGGCAGGTTTGTTTGCCAAGTACAGCACGCTCGGTTTCGAGCCGAAGACGGCCGCGGTATACGCGATGGCAGAGAATCTCGACACCAACGTGGGCCGACTGCTCGCAAAACTGGATTCACTCGGGCTCACACAAAACACCATCGTGATGTTTGCCAGTGACAACGGCCCGAACACACTGCGTTTCAATGGCGGCATGCGCGGTGGCAAGGGGAGCGTGTTCGAAGGCGGGCAGCGGGTGCCATGCTTCATTCGTTGGCCTGGGAAGCTGGAGCCGGGCACACGCGTGACGCAGATCGCGCAGCATGTGGATGTGTTGCCGACGCTCATGGATCTCGCGGGCGTGCCTCTGCCGCAGGAGCAGCCGATTGATGGCGTGAGCCTAGCGCCGCTGCTGCGCGGCGAGTCTCCGTCGTCGTGGCCTGAGCGTGTCCTGTTCGAGGTCACCCCGCGTGGCGGCAAGGATGGAACCCCCATCGCCAAGTATCCCGGCACTGCCCGTAGCGAGACGCACCGCTGGGTGCATGACGGCAAGCAGCAGATGCTCTTCGACCTCCGCAACGATCCCAAAGAGAGGTACAACCTCGCCGCGGAGCATCCGGCGATAGCCGCCTCGTTGTCGCATGCTTACGACGAGTGGTTTCACACAGCCGTTGCATCGACGGCGGGCCGGGTGCAACGCTTTCCCATCGCCCTTGCCGAAGGAACCGAACTGCTCGCACCCTACGCCGCGGTCGAAGGCGGAGCACGGTTCTTCGGACAGGGCTGGGACAACGACTGGGCGATCTTTCCCACGAACACCGCGGCGATCGTTTGGAAC
>CANHYS010000445.1 GCA_947464585.1 Planctomycetaceae bacterium
AGCACGATGAAAAACACCGCCACGGCGGTGATGGCCAGCACCTGCCAGGGCATGAAGAAGGCGAGCTTGGTGAAGCCGCGGCTCCCCCAGCCAAAGAGCGCCGCCAGCCCGACGCCGATGCCGTAGCCCACCACGCCCACCTGCACCGCCTGGGAGAGCACCATCAGCAGGATCGTCCAGTTGCTCGTGCCCATCGCCTTGAGCGCCCCGAACTGGCGGATGTTCTCCACCGTGAACAGATAAAAGGTCTGCCCAGCGATCGCCGTGCCGACCAGAAACCCGAGGAACACGGTGATCGCGAAGTTGACCGGGATGCCGGTCTTCGCCAGGAAGTGACGGACCGTCTTCCACATGAACTGGTTGCGGGTGAGCGCCTGCAGGCCGGTCTGTGCCTCGATCTGCCGGCAGACCTCCTGCGGATCCATGCCTGGCCGCGGCTGCGCGAGCACGAACGAGAGCACCTTCCGCTCCGGCGGCGCAAAGAGCACCGCCTGGCTGTACCGCGTGTAGATGATCGGAAAGCTCTGGAACGTGCGGAGTGCCTTGGTGATTCCCACGAGCACCGCGCGTCGGTCGTTCATCTCGAACACGCGGCCGAGGCGGAAGGGCTCGCCCGGCCAGATCAGCTGGTAGCCGGCGTCGTCCATGATCACGGCATCGGGCTTGCGGAGATCAGCGATCGATCCCATGAAGACTCCCTCCGGCGCGCCGACGAGCGTGGCGTCGTCCATGCCCAGAAGGATCATCTGGTGGTAGTCACCCTCCTCCATCCGCGCCCGGGCGAGGCCCTTGTAGAACCGCACCGCCCACTCGACGCCGGGCACCCCCTTCACGCGAAAAAGGCAGGTGTCGGCCAACGGCTTGATGTCATCGACGAACTGGACGTTCTTGTCCATCACCCAGATGCCGGGCCCCTCGACGTCGCGGATCTGGCTGACGGTGAGCGACATGAGGCCGCAGAAAATTGACGACTGCTGCGCGATGAGCAGCGCGGCGAACATCACGCCAAATACGATGCCGAGGTATTTCACCCGGTTTCCGATCAGCATTTTCCAGGCAACCCAGAGCATGGACGAAATTGTAGCCGAGCCACTACGGAAAAAGGGGCCGCAGCTCTTTTCTTGTCAGTTGACGCGTCCTGGGCCAGAGCCCATGCTTCGGCCGGTGGAGAGCACGCCTATCGAAGCCTCACGAGGAAGCGAACCGATGAACGATCTTGATCGCCAGCAGCGACTCTTCGTGGCGTCCATGGCCGAGAAACTGCGTCTCGGCGGCATCGGCCGCCGACAGTTTCTTCGCGCCGCCGCCAGCGCGGGCTTCGGCTTCGCCTCGGCGCGGTATCTCGCGGGCTCCACCCCGGCCGGAGCCAGGCTCCATGCCGCGGAGCCGTCGGTCACCGAAAGCGGCATGACGAAAGAACAGCGACAATTCCTCGTCGACGCAGGAAAACGGTTCAAGGGAACCCGAATCAAGGTCGTCTCGGAGAACACGCCGCCGGGGCTGTCGATCGGCAGGATGATCCGCGAGGAGTTCACGCCGCTGACCGGCATCGAGGTCGACTGGCCGATGGTGCCGCTCGACCAGGTGCTGGCCAAAACCGTGCAGGACACGATCGCCGGTGCCGACGGCACCAAGGGACACCACGACATCTTCTACTGGGACCAGGCCTGGCTGGCCCGCTTCGCAAACGAGAGCATCGGCGTCGAGGAACTGCTCGATCGCAAGGATCTTGCCTATCCCGGCTACGACTTCGGCGACTTCCTCCCGCAGTTGGTGGAAGGAACCGCGAGCCACGGCGGCCGGATCGTCGGGGTGCCGTTCGACATTCCGATCTTCATCATGATGTACCGGAAGGACATCCTCGATGAACTCAAGCTCAAGGTGCCGAAGACCATGGCGGAGTATCTCGACACGGTCCGGGCGATCGACGAGGCCAAACGAGGCCAGGGCATCCATGGCACCGTCGGCCAGTGGAAGACCGGCCACTTCTCCCTGCAGTGCGATGCGTCGGCGTGGATCTGGGCGCACGGCGGCCACCACTTCAACGCCGAGAATCGCCCCGACTACGTCACGGAGGGCAACGCGAAGGGGCTCCGCTACATGCTGGAACTCGGCAAGCACATGAGCCCGGACGTCCGCCAATGGGACTGGAACGGACAGGCCGCTGCGCTCACCCAAGGCCAGGCCGGGATCGTCATCTCCTGGAGCGAGTTCTTCCCGGCCTGCGACGATCCGGACAGCAGCCGCGTCGTCGGTCTGGTGGAGGCGGCCGATTGCCCGCTCGAGGATGCGAGACTGACGCCCGACCAGTGCGGCTTCCACGAGACTCCGGGGATCAGCCGACAGGGCGGATCGTGCCTCGCGCTGAGCAAACACGCCCCGAACGCCGACGCGGCCTGGGTCTTCCTGCAGTGGGCGACGAGCGCCGACGTGACCGCCCGTGCCAATGCCGACGGCGCCGACACGCCCATTCGCCGCAGCAATTACACAGACCCTCGCGTGCTGGCGAAGAAGCGGTCGGTGCGGGGAACCACCCGCCACTTCGATGTGACGCGGCGGGCGATTGAAACCCGCATGGGCACGTCGCCCCACCTGCCCGCCTGGGTGACGCTCGCAGCCGAGGTCAACGCGGCCGAGCTCGGCCGGATGACGACCGGAAAGCAGGGCGTGGATGAAACCCTCGAGGCGATCCAGAAAAAGACCGTGGCGTTTCTGGCCAGGCAGTGACCGCGATCCTGCTAGACTTCCCCCGCTGCACCACGACCGGCGATGCACGGTGCATACCCACTTCCTATCAGCAAAGGAGTCGATAGTCATGGTGCATTCACAGATCATCACCCGTAGCGTTCTCTCCCTCTCGATCACCTTTGCCTGCGGCAGCGTGGCCCTTGCCCAATCGGCCACGGCGGTCACCCCGGCCCAGGAAGCCGCCATCGAGGCAGGCATCAAGGAGCTCTCCTCGCAGTGGTCGACCGCGTACTTGAAGAATGACACGTCGATCCTCGAACGGATCTGGGCTCCCGATTTCGTCTACGTCGAGCCGTCGGGCCACCGCTTCACGAAGGCTGAGGGGATCGCCGCGCTCAAGACGGGCGGCGAGCGACACACTGTCTCCGAGGCCAGTTCAATCGACGTGCGGGTGTATGGCGGCGGCACGGTGGCCGTGGACATCGGCGACTATAAAGAGGCCGGCAAAGACAAGGACGGCAAGCCTTTCGAACGCGCGTCGCGGTTCACGAATGTGTGGGTGCTCAAGGACGGTGCCTGGCGGTGCGTGAGCGGCCACGCGTCGGTGATCCCCACGAAGCCGTGCGCCGCGGGCCGTGCCCCAAGACAACTCCGGC
>CANHYS010000446.1 GCA_947464585.1 Planctomycetaceae bacterium
GATGAGTCACCAAGGAAGTCGCCAGACAACTCGCCAGATAACTCTTTTGGAGACTGACGCAGACCGCGGTGTGGAGCCAACAGTGGTCGCCTGGCTCGCGTTCGATGCCGATTCCACCGGCCCGCGGCGGCTCGCGAGCCTCGGTAAGGAACATTGCCTGGCCGTGGCCGGCGCCGTGCTCTCTTCGGCGGCAGGGCGTAGCCACCCCTATGGCCCTCCGCCGTCGCTCGCGGAGCGATTGGCACTCGTCGCCGGCCGTGTGGCTGAGCTGGCGGCGTGGCTCGCGGCCGCTCCGAGGCACACCGCCGAGGCCGCTGTCTCCACCGGTCTGGCCACCGGGCGTGGCGATGTCCGGCTCCTCTCGCAGCTTGCCGCGGCGCTCGTTCTGCCCGGCGATGAGCGGTCGCCGGAAGGCTGTGGCCGTGCCCCAGGAGCCGAGGCGACGGTGCTCCGCGACGCGGTGCAGTTCGCCACGGCTCACGTGCACCTGCGGGACCAGTTTGATCGTGCTGTGGCGGAGGCGCGGCTGGAGTCGATGCGGGAGCTGGCCTACGGTGCAGGGCACGAGATCAACAATCCGCTCGCCAATATCGCCACACGGGCGCAGGCACTCCTGCTGGATGAGGCCGATCCGGAGCGCCGTCGCCGGCTCTCGACAATCGTCGATCAGTCGTTTCGAGCCCGAGACATGATCGGAGGCCTGATGCTCTTTGCGCGGCCGCCGAAGCCGCAGCGGGAACGGGTGGACCTCGGCGGCATCATCGCTGCAGTGATAGAGGCTGTTCGCGGGCAGGCAGCCGCACGCGGGGGGCGGTTCGAATACAGCCCACCGCCGGTGCCGCTTTCGGTCTTCGTCGACCGTGTGCATGTCGAGGAGGCGATCAGGGTCGTGGTGGTCAATGCGTTCGAGGCGGTGGCTGCCGGTGGCCGCGTCGTGCTCGAGGCGACTCGCCGCTCGATGGAGGCTGGCGGGGGGTGTGAGGTCACCGTCGCCGATGACGGCCGCGGCATGTCGTTTGAGGCAGCGAGGCGGGCCTTTGATCCGTTCTACAGCGGTCGCGAGGCCGGTCGAGGTGCTGGACTGGGGCTGTCGAAGGCGTGGAGGCTTGTGGAGGCCAGTGGCGGCACGATGCTACTCGACTCTCGCCCAGGTCAGGGCACGCGGGTGTCGATCCTGCTGCCGGAGGCTGATGCCTCAGCGATCCAGTCTCAGGCCCAGTCGGCTGGGGCATGACGAGCAGTAAAGTCCCCCCATCCTCCCTGGGTTTCCGGCGGGCGTTCCCGGGCCCCGCGTGTGGCGGGTGGCGGCAGTTGCAATGCGTTGTTTCCCGCTTGTCGATGTTCTCGCCGTTCTCTATCCTCCCCCAACGTGCTTGCCGGGTTCGCGGCGATGGATCGCCGCCTCAAGCGTGCAGCAGGGATGGTTTCATGAGCTTCACCGGACCAAGGATGGACGTAGGCGGGGCCACGCTCGACATCGATGTCTCCGCAAGGCACGGCGACCTCACACGAACGGAATCCCTTGTCAGCAGCGGAAAAACTCCGCAGCGCCAAAACCTCGAACGGGTTGCTTCTGATCGCAATCCGCTCGAGCCGATCGACCAGCGAACGATATTCGCGACGATCGACGCCACGTCCTCGTGGCTGTTGGCGCGACAGGCCGCGGACGGCCATTGGCGGGCCCCTCTCGAAGGCGACACGATCCTGGAAAGCGAATACGTCCTGCTCCTCGCCTGGGCCGGCCGGATGAGTCGGCCCGAGATACCCGGCGCCATTCAACGCATTCTCAACGAGCAACTTCCAGGCGGCGGCTGGGCCATCCATCCCGGCGGTCCGGTCGATGTCAGTGCCAGCGTCAAGGCCTACCTGGCGTTGAAGATCACTGGCCACGACCAGCACAGCGAGCCCCTCTGTCGTGCCCGTGCCGCCATCGAGCGGGCCGGTGGGCCGTGGGCCGTCAACAGTTTCACGAAGTTCTACCTGGCGCTGTTGGGCCAGATGTCGTATGCCGACTGTCCGGCCGTGCCCCCCGAGATGGTGCTGCTCCCCGATTGGTTCCCCGTCAATCTGCATCGGGTGTCGGCCTGGTCCCGGACGATGATCGTGCCCCTGTCACTGATGTGGGCGTTCAAGCCGGTTCGTGAGATCAATCCCGAACAGGGTATCAGCGAATTGTTTGCCTCGCAGGTGGGCCAGAATGGCCCGGCTCCTGTCGGCGGCAGCGGCGGGTGGGCTCGATTCTTTCGCGGTGTCGATTGGCTTTTGAAGGCATGCGACAACGTCGGCTTTCGCCCGCTGCGCAGCCGCGCCGTGGCCGCCTGCCGGCGTTGGATGCTCGAGCGGTTTGACGGCAGCGACGGCCTGGGAGCGATCTTCCCGCCCATCGTCTGGAGCATCTTGGCACTGCGGGCCATGGGCTGTGACGATGACTCGGCGGAGGTGCAGGAGTGCTGGCGGCAGTTGGACCTGCTCGTGGAACACGAGCCGGATGGCACCACGCGGCTCGAGCCCTGCCGCTCTCCTGTGTGGGATACCGCGATTTCCCTGCGCGCGTTGTCCGATGCTGCAGCTGTTGGGCGACGACGACTGTCACCGGGCCGCGATGCCGTCGAGCTTTCGCTGCCTTCCGCGGATGATTTATCCCATCCACTTGTGGCCGCCGTGGACTGGCTCCTTGACCGTGAGATTCGCGGGCCAGGCGACTGGACGCACGATGCTGCCGGGGTCGTCCCATCTGGCTGGTGCTTCCAGTATTCCAACCGTTTTTACCCGGATGTCGACGACACTGCGATGGTGTTGATCGCGGTGTCGACCTGGCTCGACACGCTGGCCCCCGGGCGTGAGTCGCCATCGGTTTCGAGACTGGCGCGTGTTCGGGCCGCCATCGGTCGCGCCGTTCCCTGGCTCGAGTCGATGCAGAGTTCTGACGGCGGCTGGGGCGCCTTCGACCGCGACAACAACATGGAGCTGCTCTGCAAGGTGCCGTTCGCCGATCACAACGCGATGATCGATCCGAGTTCCCCCGATCTGACTGGCCGTGTGCTGGAGGCCTATGGCAAGCTTGGTCTGCGGGCGGGTCATCCGTCCGTTGATCGAGCCATTGCCTACCTGCGGGCCAGTCAGGAGGCCGACGGCAGCTGGTTTGGACGCTGGGGCGTGAACTATGTCTACGGCACGTGGCAGGCCATCGAAGGCCTGCGGGCGGTCGGGCTTCCTGCGGTCGATCCCGCCGTGGCGGCCGGCGCTGATTGGCTGGCTCGCCATCAGCAGTCATGCGGCGGCTGGGGCGAGACCCCAGAGAGCTACGCCAATCGTTCGCTGGCGGGCTGCGGCACGCCGACC
>CANHYS010000447.1 GCA_947464585.1 Planctomycetaceae bacterium
CACTATCTCGGCAGCCACGCGGTGCAGCAGGGATCGAAGGTCGACGCCGACCTGCTGCGATTCGACTTCACACACACAAGCAGCGTTGGCCGCGAAACGCTCGACCAGATCGAGACCATGGTCAACGAAAACACGCTGGCCGCCGTGCCGGTGGCGGCCCAACTCCTCCCCTTGGCGGAGGCCCGCCACGCCGGCGCGATGATGCTCTTCGGTGAGAAGTACCCCGACATCGTGCGGATGGTGACGATGGACGGCGTGAGCCGCGAACTCTGCGGCGGCACGCACGTGTCGAGCACCGGGCAGATCGGCATGGTGCGGATCACCGCCGAGGAGAGCGTGTCAGCCGGCACGCGGCGGATCACCGCCGTCACCGGCCTCCGCGCCGTGGATCGTTGCCGGCAGATGGAGGGAGTGCTCGCGGAGGCTGCAGGAGGGCTGAAGGTTCCGGTCGCCGAGTTGCCACACCGTCTGGCGGCCATCGCCAAGGAACTCAAGGAGCTCAAGAAGAGCAAGCCAGCAGCGGGCAGTGCTGCGGTTTCGGTCGATGAACTGCTGGCCGGGGCCGCCGAGGTGGCCGGCACGCGGATCGTCGTGGCCGACGCCCGTGGTGGCGATGCCGCGGCCATGCGGCAGTGCATCGATCAGCTCCGCCGCAAGGCGAGCCCGATCGCCGTGCTGCTGGGCTCGAGCGAGGGCGACAAGGTGACGCTCGTTGCAGGCATCAGCCGCGAACTTGAGGAGCGTGGCCTGTCGGCGGGCAACTGGATCAAGGATGCGGCGACGATCGTGGGAGGGAAGGGAGGCGGCCGCGCCGACCTCGCGCAGGCCGGAGGGAAGCTCGCCGACAAGCTTCCCGATGCGCTGGCAGCGGCCCGCACCTCGATCGAAGCGATGCTGAGGGCCTGACGGCGGGGCCACATGGCGACGCGCCGCCGGGGGCACGTGGCGACGCGCTGCCACATGCCCCCATAAAAGCCCTGAGCGTAAGCGACGGGATTCGCAGTCGCAGGACCAGATCCCCCGGCTTCCGCCGAGGGCTTTTATGAGGAAGGTGCGCAGGCCCCTCGCCTCATAAAAGCCCCGAGCGTAAGCGACGGGATTCGCAGTCGCAGGACCAGATCCCCCGGCTTCCGCCGGGGGGCTTTTGATGGTGAGGGGCCGCGATCACCAACGGCGTAGGAGGAACTCGTCAGTCTACCCGACGAGCTTCTGGAGCGCGGCGAGAGCAGCGTCGTAGTCGGGCTCACTGGCCACTTCCTTGACGACCTGTGCGTATTGCACGACGCCCTTGGAGTCGAGCACGAACACAGCCCGGGCGAGGATCTTCAGTTCGTCGATGAGCACGCCCCAGTGGGTGCCAAAGCCGCGGTCCATGTAATCGCTGCCATTCCGCATCGACTTGATCTCTTCCGCGCCGCAGAACCGATTCATCGCAAACGGGAGGTCAAGGCTGACAGTCAGCGCCGTCACCTTGTCGCCGAGGGCGGCCAACCGCGTGTTGAACGTCTTCGTCTGCACCTGGCAGACCGGCGTGTCGAGCGAAGGCACCACGCTGATGAACGCCGGCTTGCCGAGCAGGTCGGCCTTGCGGATGTGGTGCATGCCGCCGGCCTCGTAGGCCACCACGTCGAAATCGGGAGCGGGCGAGCCCACCTTCACCTCGTCACCCACCAGCGTGAGCGGATTGCCCTTGAACGTGACTGCGCCGTGCCGACCCATGATGCGTATCTCCTGACAGGGAAAGTGGTAAAGGTGACTCAGAATGCTATGGCGGAAGTATTGCCGGCAAATCGCCGGCGACAAGCCTCTGCCACTGGATCACGAGCGAAACCGGTCACGCCGCGGGGCTCGCATGGCAGAAATCGCCGCGTTTTTCTACGATCGGCTCCAGATGTCTTTCCCCCGAGATCCTTTCCGCCCCCAGCCGGAGCACGATTCGATGGCAGCACTTGGTCGGCTTGGCCAGTTCTTCGGCCTCGCGATCCCGGCGGTCGCCGTCCTGCTCGAACTCAATCACGCGATCTCGCTTGGGCAGATGCTCGTGATGCTGGTCGCCGCAGTCTGCTCCTTCTGGATCGGCCGAATCGTGGAGGGCTACTCCCGCAATGTCTGAAGCAATCACCATGCACCCACTCCTGCTCACGCCTGTCTACCGCCGTTACATTTGGGGCGGCCAGCGCTTTGCGACGAACCTCGGCAGGCCCCTGCCGCCCGGGGATACCTTCGCCGAATCATGGGAACTCGTTGACCGCGGCGCCGACCAGAGCGTCGTGGCGGCCGGCCCGCTGGCCGGAACGACGCTCGGAGAACTGGTGCGGCAGCGGGGCACCGAACTGCTGGGTCGGCATGCGCCTCAGGCCGTCTTCCCGCTCCTCTTCAAGTTCCTCGACGCCTGCCGCGACCTGTCGGTGCAGGTGCACCCCGATGACACGAGAGCGGCCAGGCTCTCCCCACCCGATCTGGGCAAGACAGAGGCCTGGTATGTGATCGACGCCGCGGCCGGCAGCCGCATCTACGCGGGGCTTCGCACGGGCGTCGATCGAGAGTCGCTGGCCGTAGCGCTGAGAGCAGGACGCTGCGAGGATGTGATGCACTCCTTTGAGCCTCGCCCGGGTGACTGCGTCTATATTCCTGCGGGCACCGTCCACGCGATCGGGGCCGGGCTGCTCGTGGCAGAGATCCAGGAGTCGAGCGATGTGACCTACCGTCTCTACGATTGGAACCGCACCGGAGCCGACGGCACACCCCGACCGCTCCACATCGAAGCCGGCCTCGAGGCGGTGACCCAGTTCGGGCCCGTGGCACCGGTCCAGTCGCAGCCAACGACGGCCCGCTCGCCCGGAGCCGGTGCGGCCACCCGTCGTCTCGTGACCTGCGACTACTTCCTCTTCGACGAGGTGCGGCCACACGGCGACTGGGCCGTGGGCGGCGACGACTCCTGCCACTTCCTCGCCGTGCTCTCGGGCGAACTCAGCCTCGATCCCAGTTGGCAACTCCCGCCGCTCACGACGGGCATGTGCATGCTGCTGCCGGCATCGATCGGCCGGCAGACGCTGGCAGCCACGGCCACGACGACGCTGCTGCACATTCAGCTGCCATAACCGGGCGGAGTCTGCGTCGACGGGCGAAGCCGAGCAGTTTGCCGGCAAAACGTGCGAGAAACCGACCTTGGGGTGCCCGCCGGTCGATCCCTACACTCCCGCAGCCCGACAGCCCCTAGCCCCGGTGGGTCCCGATGCACGTGCGCCGTTTTCTGCTGCTGCCAGCACTGGCCTTGGCGACATGCTCTGGCTGTGCCTCCCTTGGCAAGCCGGACTGGCTCGACCCGGGCCCAGAG
>CANHYS010000448.1 GCA_947464585.1 Planctomycetaceae bacterium
AGGTTCCGTTCGCCCGCATCGATCAGGTAGGCAGCGAGCATCGTGTCGAACGCACAGCCAGCCAGTTCGACCCCCACGGCCCGCAGCGACAGGCTGTGTCGCTTGAGATCGTGGCCGGTCTTGGGAACCGCCGGGTCGGCCAGCAGCCCACGGAGCGAGGGGCTGGCCGCGAGTTGATCGGCCGTCACCCAGGCGGCGACATCACCGGTCGCCAACGCCAGGCCCGCCGGCGGCGACATGCTGGTGACACGGCCGTCGATGCCGGCTCCGCGCACGCAGCAGATGGCGATCGGGGCCGTGGCCCGCAGCCGCGCGACGACGGTCTTCAGGGCCGCCTCATCGACCGGCAGCTCGTGCGGTGCCTGCGACAGCGGTCGCCCGGAGCCGCTCGCGGCAGACGAGACAGTGCCGCCGCCGTTCGTACGATCCGTCGCCGGTTCCGCGTCGGTGCCGTCGAGATCGAAGAGGGTCTGCCCGCCGCGCTTCCGCCCAGCCGCAGCCGGTGCGCTGGCTGTCCGCGCGGGCGCGGACTGCAGCACCTTCGAGAGCAGGCTCTTGAACCCCATCTCACGGAGGAAATCGGCCAGCGCAGCCGCATCCGGGGCATGGCGCAGACCCGTTTCCCACGGGATGGCGATCGGCACGGCCGTGTCGAGCCGGATCAGCTCCCGGCCCGCGCGGGCGGTGTCGGCGTGCAGACGGAGATTCTCTCGCCGCTTTGTGCCGGCGACGTCGTCGGCATGCGTGAGCAGATGGTCGAGCGTGCCATGGGTCTTGAGCAGTTCGGAGGCGATCTTCGGGCCGATGCCGGGCACCCCCGGCACGTTGTCGACCGCATCACCCACGAGCGACAGAAAGTCGACGACCTGATCCGGCCTGATGCCCCAGTCGACCAGCAGTTCCTCCGCACCGAAGAGGACGTTGTTCCGCAGGTTCAACAGCCGCACGTGGTCGCCCAGCAGCTGCCTCGCATCTTTGTCGGAGGTGGCGATGACGCAGTCACCACCCGCCGCGACGGTGCGGACGGCAATGGTGGCAAGGAGATCGTCGGCCTCGAAGCCAGATCGTTCGAGGCACGGAATACCCATCACATCGAGCAGTCGCCTGATCAGCGGAACCTGCGGCACGAGGTCGGCGGGCATCTCCGCGCGGGTTGCCTTGTAGGCCGCAAATTTCTCATGGCGAAACGTCGGGCCGGGCGCATCGATGGCGCAGACGAGATAGTCGGGCTTCTTCTTCTCGATGATGTCGAGCAGGTCGCGGGCGAAACCAAACACGGCCGACACCGGTGTGCCGTCGGGCGATGCCATCTCCGGCAGCGCATGGAAGAGCTGGTAGACCCGCGAGAACGTGTCGATCGCCCACACCGTCTTCCCGCGCAGATCGGGATCGGGTGTCGATGAGGATGCTGTGTCGGTCGGCATGAATAGTTCCAGAGGCGTTGGAAGCATACCGGCAACCGAACACTTCACGCGACGGTTCGGGGCTGCCCACGCCCCGTCGCCGGACGTTCGCTACGTCGACCAATCCGCCGAGACGGATCGGTGCCCGCTGCCCTTCGCTCACTCGATGCTGACTGCGCTCCGGCATCCTGCCTGCGCTGGTCAGCAACGCCGGCTCTCGGGGCATGGGCAGCCCCTCACGGATTGCACAAGGCACCACAGCGTCAGGGCTGGAGGCCCGTGTAAGCACCAGCCGACGGAGGTCGGCCAAGCGAAAATGGCAGGATGCCATGTTTCGCGTGTTTACAGTCCATGGGCAGCCCCTTACGGATACGTCGGGATTCCACAAAAGCCCCCGGCGGAAGCCGGGGGAGCTGTATTCACGCAAAACACGACATCTTGTCGTTTTTGCTTGGCCGGCATCCGCCGGCTGGTGCTGCGCTTCGCATCCTGCGAAGCCGTCTTGGACGAGCCGGGGATCGGCGGAAGCTCGAGGAGCTTTTGGATTTTTCGCCCCGGTTGGGGAATGCGCTGCCGCAAAGCGTGATGGCGAAAAAGCCAACGCGACGAGACTTGTGCTGTCCCCGGCGGTGATTTGCCACCATCGCACCCTGCCCCATCCGCACCACAGTGCGCGGTTCTCCAGAGCGAAAAACCGCTGCCAAAGCGGCAAAACGCAGGGTCGCATCCCTCGGGAAGACCGAAACTTCCGGTTGTCTGGGCCGGACAGATAGACTGTCGTGGTGAACGGAGGAACGTGCCGAAATCCCTGAGGTTCCTTTGAGGGCGGCGCGACGTTTCCAGCACGCATTGGTGGGAGGCTCCACAGACAGTGATCCCCAATCCCAACACTGAAGCTTCGATTGCTCCGACGATCGTGGACCTGCTGCGGCAGCGGGCGGCCTACCGCCCCCACGACCGGGCCTTCACCTTCCTCGTGGACGGTGAAAACGAAGAACTCAACATCACCTACGCCGAACTCGACCGGAAAGCCCGGGCGCTGGGTGCCTGGCTCCTGAGCGAGGGAATGGCGGGCAAGCGGGTGCTGCTGCTCTATCCGTCGGGCCTCGACTTCATCGCGGCCTTCATGGGCTGCCTCTATGGCGGCGCCATCGCCGTGCCCGCCTACCCGCCCCGGAAAAACCGCTCGGTCGAGCGTATCGAGGCGATCGCAGCCGATGCCGACGCCTCCGTTGCCCTCACTACCCGCGACGTGGTCGACCGGTTCGATGCCCTGCGTGCCACCGCCCCGAGCCTCGAACACCTGATCTGGAAGGTCGACAGTGAACTCGACGTGTCGTGGGCCGACCGCTGGGAGCGGCCTGACATCGACGGCAGTACCCTCGCGTTCCTGCAATACACGAGCGGCTCGACCGGTACGCCGAAGGGCGTGATGCTGTCGCACGAAAACCTGCTCCACAACTCGCTGCGGATCATGCAGGCCTTCGAGATCACGCGGAGCCAGTCGGGCGTGTTCTGGCTGCCGAGTTTCCACGACATGGGCCTGATCGGCGGGATCCTCGTGCCGCTCTATGGCGCCAAGTTCAACGTGCTGATGTCGCCGGTCGCCTTCCTCCAGAAGCCGCTGCGGTGGCTGCAGGCGATCTCGAAATACCGGGCCACCATCAGCGGCGGCCCCAACTTTGCCTACGAACTCTGCGTGCGGAAGACCACGCCCGAGCAGCGGGCCACGCTCGATCTTTCGAGTTGGACGCTGGCCTTCAACGGCGCCGAGCCGGTGCGGGCCGAGACGATCGACGCCTTCTGCGAGGCCTTCGCGCCCTGCGGATTTAGGCGTGAGGCGTTCTTTCCCTGCTACGGCCTCGCCGAGAGCACGTTGATGGTCACCGGTGGCATGAAGTTCGAACCGCCGGTGATCCGCTCCTTCGATGC
>CANHYS010000449.1 GCA_947464585.1 Planctomycetaceae bacterium
ACGTGCCAGCCTTGGAGCGTCTTGCCGTCGAAGAGATCGGTCCAGCCGTCTTGGGTGGGGCCGTTCGGGGACGAAGTCGCGGCCGCCTGCGGTTCGGCCGCGGGGCTCACGCCAGCGGCGATCGCGGGGAGCAGGAGCAGGCAGACGAGCGAGGGGAAGGAGCGGATCATCAGCGGGTTCTCCCGAAGGGTGGCGAATGTGGCGTGGAGTCTACGGTCCCGTCGGTCGGGCGCCGATCGGCCCCCTTTCCCAAGAAAGCCCGATGCGCAAGCGAGGGAATCCGCGTGGCACACTCGAAAACCGGGTGTTTTGGCCCCCGGGGCGTTTCCCGGCTATCCTTATGGGGACACCGGCACGGACTGCCAGGGGGTGCCAACCCTCGTCTCCCGACTCGGAGCGATTCAATGATCTGCCATGGCACATTTCAGCGGTATCCGCGTCTTGCAGCCCTCGCTGCGGTCGTGCTGTCGTGCTGGCTGTCCTGCTGGAACGCCACTGCCGCCGCCGAGTTGCCGCTCGACTTCGATACGCAGATCGTGCCGATCTTCACCAAGCACGGCTGCAACAGCGGCGGCTGCCACGGGAAGAGCGGCGGCCAGAACGGCTTCCGGCTGTCCCTGCTGGGGTTCGAGCCATCTGAGGACCACGAGCACCTGGTCGAGGAGGCCCGCGGAAGGCGGGTGTCGGTCGTCGCGCCCGACACGAGCCTGCTCCTCCTCAAGGCCACGGCCACCGTGCCGCACGGCGGTGGAAAACTCATCGAGCCGGGCTCCCCCTCCTACGAACGCATCGCCCGCTGGATCGCCGAAGGGGCCCGTCCGGGCGACCCGAAGGCGCCGCGGGTTGCGCGGATCGAGGTCTTGCCGACCGATCGTGAGATGCGGCCGGCCGACAGCCAGCAGCTGCGTGTGATGGCCCATCTCACCGACGGCTCGTCCGAGGATGTCACGCGGCTCGCGCAGTTCGAGGTCAACGCCCCCGACCTCGCGTCGGTCGACGCCACCGGCCTCGTCACGGCGAGCCCGCCGGTCGGTGGCCCGCCCCGGAGTGGCACCGCTGCGGTGATGGTCCGCTACCAGAGCCACGTCACGGTATTTCGCGCGACGATGCCGCTCGAGACTCCGTCAACCGCGATGCCGTCGGCCGACACGTTCGTCCGCACGTTCATCGACCGGCTCGTACTCGACCGGCTCGTGTCGCTGCGGCTGCCACCTTCGGGCGTGTGTGATGATTCCACGTTCCTACGTCGGGCCACGGTCGACATTGCGGGACGCGTGCCCACGCTCGACGAGGCCCGTTCGTTCCTCGCCGACACCGACCCTGCCAAACGCGACCGGCTCATCGACCGGCTGCTCGACAGCCCCGACTACGCCGACTTCTTCGCCAACAAGTGGTCGGCGATCCTTCGCAACAAGCGGACCAACGACGCCCTGCATCGCCACGGCAGTTATGCGTTTCACGAGTGGATCAGGGCGAGCCTGGCCGACAACGTGCCCTACTCACGGTTTGTCAGCGACATCCTCACGGCGACCGGCGAGGTGGGGGAGAACCCGGCCGTGATCTGGTATCGCCAGGTGGCCGATGCCAACCAGCAGGTGGAGGATGCGTCGCAGCTGTTCCTCGGCCTGCGGCTGCAGTGCGCCCGTTGCCATCACCATCCCTTCGAGAAGTGGGGCACCGACGACTACTTCCAGCTTGCCGCCTTCTTTTCCCGGGTCGGACGGAAGAAGGGGATGCAGCCGGGCGAGGACCGGATCTACCATCTCCGAGGCGAGCCGCAGGCGGCGGGGCCAAAGGGTGTCCACAAGGCTGTCGTGCTCGGCGGCCAGTCCGGCCCGATCCCGCCCGACGTCGATCCCCGCGGCCGACTCGCTGACTGGATGACGTCGCCCGACAACCCATACTTCGCCCGCTCGCTCGTCAACCGCTACTGGAAGCACTTCCTCGGCCGCGGTCTGGTCGAGCCGGAGGACGACATGCGGCAGACCAATCCGCCCACCAACCCGGCGCTGCTCGACGCGCTCGCAAAGCACTTCGTCGACCATGGCTACGACCTCAAGGATCTCATTCGCACGATTTGCCGGTCGACCACCTATCAGCTCACGGCGGAGCCGAACGAGTCGAACGCCGATGACCGCCAGAGCTATTCGCGGTTCTACCCGCGGCGGCTCACGGCGGAGGTGTCGCTCGACGCGATCGATCAGCTGACGGAGAAGCCCACGCAGTTCAGCGGTGTGCTGCCGGGCACGCGGGCGGTGCAGCTGCCCGACCCCAACTTCAACAACTACTTCCTCACCGTGTTTGGCCGGCCCAGTGGCGACAGCCCCTGCGAGTGCGAGCGCGGCACCGAGGCCAACCTCGCCCAGATGCTTCATCTGATCAACTCGCCCGACATCCTCGGCAAGCTCGGCTCGAGCCGGGCAGCGCGACTCGCCGCTGATACGGGCCGCACCACCGCGGCGAAGCTCGACGAGATCTACATGGTGGCATTTGCCCGTCCCCCGAGCGAGTCCGAGGTCGCCGATGTCGAGAGCTACCTCGCGTCGCACGAGGCCAGCCTGCCCGCCGCCTGGGAGGACGTGATCTGGTCGATTCTGAACACGAAGGAATTCCTGTTCACCCACTGACAGGCGACGCGGCGTGCCGGATGCATGCCACGCCGCGACGGTCGCAGTCCATGAAGCTTTCGCAGACAGTTCTCTCGTTCACTCTGGCCGGCATCACGCTGCTCGTGCCGGCGGCGGTGGCGCGGGCGGAGTTTCCGCGGCCCCAGCTCAACGCGATCCTGCCTCCCGGTGCTCAACGCGGCACTTCGGTCGAGGCGAAGGTCGTAGGCACCGACCTCGATGATCTGGCCTCGCTGCGGTTCTCGCATCCCGGGATCGTCGCCAAGCCCGTGCTCACGAGCCCCACGGAGTTCGATCCGGAGCCGAAGCCGGTGGCTGGAAAGATGACGATCCAGATCGCTCCGGATGTGCCACCCGGTCTCTACGATGCCGTGGCCACGGGCCGCTTCGGCGTCACGAACCCGCGGCTGTTCATGGTGGGATCGGTCGCGGAGGTCGCGCCGCGCGATGGCATTGACGCACTGGCGACAGCGCCGGAGGTGCCGCTCGATGCGACGGTCGCGGGCATGGCGACCGCCAATGCCGCCGACCACTACGCCCTCACGCTGGCCGCGGGCCAGCGGGTGCGGCTCGACGTCTGGGCCCGCCGGATCGATTCGCGGCTGACGCCCGCGCTCGAGGTGCTCGACGCGGCCGGCCGCGTGCTCGCCCGCGCGAAGCGGAGCCACGACGACGATCCCTGCCTCGACTTCGTGGCC
>CANHYS010000450.1 GCA_947464585.1 Planctomycetaceae bacterium
CCCGACGGCGTATTTCTCTCGAACGGCCCCGGTGATCCCGAGGTGCTCGGCTACTGTGTCGACACCGTCCGTGATCTGGTTGGCAAGGTGCCGATGTTCGGCATCTGCCTCGGCCACCAGCTCCTGGCGCTCGCCTGCGGCGCGAAGACCTACAAGCTGAAGTTCGGCCATCGCGGCGCCAATCAGCCGGTGATGGATCTCGAGACCGGGAAGGTGGAGATCACCTCGCAGAACCACGGCTTCGCCGTGGACGAGGCGACGCTGCCGCCGGAACTGGTGGTGACGCACCGCAATCTCAACGACGGCACGATCGAGGGCGTGCGGCACACGACGGCCAATGCAGCGAGCGTGCAGTATCACCCCGAAGCAGCGGCCGGCCCGCACGATTCCGCCTACCTCTTCGGCCGCTTCCGCCAGATGATGGCGTGAGGGTGTGAGCCTGGCTTGTAACGCGGTTCGGGGCAGCCCATGCCCCTCACGGATTCGTCGAGGGGAATGCCGCTTAATCGCGTGGAAAACAGCGTTTTTTGACATTCGCCATTCGTGTGCCAGAGTTGGTTGAAGCTTCGGGCGGCATCCCGGCTTCACCCATGGAATGCCCTTCCGTGGTCCCCCCAGTCACTGCCACTTTTCTTTTGGAGGCTCACTTCATGAGTCGTTCGCTGTTTCTCTGCGGTCTTGCGGTCGCCCTGTCGTTTGCCGTTGGCTCGCTCGCCGACGCTGGCTTTGGCCATCATCGTCGTCAGGCTGATCCGGGCTGCGCGGCACCGGAAGGTGTTGGCTGCAGCCAGTTCGAGCCCGGTTGTGCCCTCGAGCCTTCGTGCGGCCTCGAGCCCGGCTGTGGTGCCGAGACCTGCTGTCCGACCAACCCTTGCATCAAGTATCGCCACAAGCATGCCCACAAGCACAAGTGTGCGAAGGGCTGCTGCGCGGAGCCGACCTACGAGACGGTCCTCAATCCGACGAGCCCGGAGACCTGCCAGACGGTGGCCGTGCCGGTCTGCCTGCCGGCCTGCTGCCAGGGCTGCCCGTGCGAGACCTCGCGGTGCACGCTACTGGGCTGCGGCCAGGTGCGATATGACTACGCCTGCGGCTGCTCGGTGATCATCCGCTTCCAGAAGCACGGCGACATCCTCGTCACCTACGCCGGCTTCTAGTCCGTCGTAGACGGATCAGAGCCCTCCATTTCAATCACAGCGAGCCCGGCCGGGAGCCCCTCCCGGCCGGGTTTTTTGTTTCGTGCACACTCTAGGGCTTGGGCTGTTTTGGCGCCGACAGCCGGAACGACTGTTCGCCGGCGCCGTGTTTGAAAAACCCATCGCGATTCCAAGCGGGTTGCTCCTGCGCGGGAGGCGAGGACAGGTCGAACGTTGCGGTGAGCGTGTAGGTGTTGGCGTTGATCCGCTCGTACCGATACGGTTGTCCCGTCGCGGGGTCGGTCGTGTTCTGCAGGAATGTTGCCGGGTTGTCCGCGAGCGCCTCGAGCGTGACGGGCATGACGCCCTCACGTTCGAAGTAGGTTTCGACGTTCTGCTGGATGGCACGGAGGTCACCAATGCGTCGGGCGTCGAGCCGGAGCTGCCGCTGTCGGAACGGACTGCCGGCGGCATAGAGCGCGGCCAGCATCGAGACGATGGCCACAGCCGCGCCGATCCGGTGAAGCCAATCCCGCCAGGGCGGTGAGGGCGGGATCGTGGCTGTTCCGGGTGTGGTGGTGATCCGCTCCTCTCGGCCAACGTCGCTGGAAAACCAGAGATAGATGCCGCCGGAGAGCAGGAGAATGATCAACGCCTTGAGGATGAAGCGAACCGTGAGGTCACCCGAAAGAAAGCAGACGATCGCGGCGATCAGGTCGCCGGCCATGACGAGCGATGTGATCAGCAGCGTGAGGTAGGCGAGCGTGCGATAGATCGGGGTCAGCCGCAGGGCCGGGTCGCGGCTCGCATCGCGGCCGATCGTGCGCTGCGCCAGCCCCAGGATGGGAAGCGAGACGAGCAACGCGGCCGCCGCCGCCCGCAGCGAACTCCTGGAGATACCGAGCGCATCGTCCGTTGCCGCGGGCAGCCAGCGATCGACGAATTGAAACAGGATCGCGCCGGTGGCGAATGCGGCCGTGTAGAGCATGGCCATGCCAAGCAGATGGAGAAAGGCGTCGCGTGGCGAGCTCGACACCCGTTTCCTGGGCACGGGCACGGGCAGAAGCGAGTCGGCGAAGGCGTCGAGGGCACCCTTCGCCTCACGCGGTGACCACCCGCCGGATTCAATCGCGCGGCCGATGTCAGCCCGGGGCATCCCGCGTTCCAGGCAGGCTTTCACGAATTCGACAAGCACTTCGGGAGCGGATGCCATGGGGCAGGTCTCGGGGGCGTTGGGGGATCAGTCCGTGTAACTGTCGCCACGCGACCGGAATCCGTCCAGAAAGAAGCCGTTGTGGGCGGGTTTTTCTTTTTTTGGGCGGGCTGTAACGGATTCCGGGTGGCAGCGTTCTTTCTTCCAGACGGACCGACAGGTCATCCTGTAAGGTCGATCGGCGTCAGAACCACCGGGAAGAAAAGTATGTCTGCCAGCGGCGAATCCCACGGCTGGGTGACGGAGGCCGTCGATCTCTACGAACTGCCGCTGCTGCGTTATGCGAGGCGGCTGCTCGGCGACGTCGACCTGGCCGCCGACGCAGTGCAGCACGCATTCGTGAAGCTCTGCGAGGAGTCGCGCGAACAGCTCGATGGCCGGGTGGCACCGTGGCTGTTTCGCGTCTGCCGCAACCGGGCGATCGATCACCTCCGCCGCTCGGGCCGCGAGCACTCGTTGCTCAATGAACCGGTCGATTCGCCGTCTGCCATTGGCCACCCCGGCAGTCGCGAGGCCGATCCGGCCATGTCAGCCGAGCGGGCCGATCTGGCCTCGCGACTCCGCGAACTGCTGCAGGATCTGCCGGCCCCGCAACGCGAGGCGATCGACCTCTGGTGCGAGGGGCTTACGTACCGCCAGATCGCCGAGGTCACCGGCCGGCAGGAGGGTCATGTCCGCGTGCTGGCCCATCGCGGTCTCACCGCCCTCCGCGCGCACCCGCTGGTGCGAGACCTGCTTGTGCGTGACCTTCCTGTGCCCGAGGGCCATCGGCCCACGCAGAACGCATCGAACTCCTGACACACCCACCGAGGCAGACCATGACCGCCGAAAACGTCAACGATCCCCAGTTCAACAGCGACCAGTTCAACAGCGACCAGCCGGCTCCGCGCGACCGCGAGGCTGCGGATGCGCTGCTCACGGCGCACGTTCTCGGACAACTCGAGGGCGACGAGCAGGCTGTCGTCGAACGG
>CANHYS010000451.1 GCA_947464585.1 Planctomycetaceae bacterium
TGGCCTTCGCTCACTCGATGCTGACTGCGCTCCGGCATCCTGCCTGCGCTTGTCAGCAACGCCGGCTCACGGGGCCCGGCCAGCCCCTCACGGGTGCTGCATTCGGGGAAATGGGGACGGGAGCGATTTTTTCTGGGGCTCCTGAGGAGAACCCGAACCTCACCGTGGGAGATCGCAAGGGTGATCCATAAAAATCGCTCCCGTCCCCAATTTTCCCCGGGTTTACACGGCGACGCCGTTGAACTTCTTGTTCGTCGGCAGTTCGCCGGCGAGGCCGTCAGCCTGGAATCCGAACGAGATCTCCGCGCCGGCCGCGATCGTGCCGTTCCAGTCGGCGTTCTTGATCACATAGCGGGTGCCGACGTGGCTGACGATCACCGCGTTCCAGATGTTGACGATGTTCGCCTTCATGTCGAACTCCATCGTCCAGCCGTTGATAGCCGTTGTGCCCGTGTTCCTGAGCGTCATGGCACCATTGAAGCCGGTTCCCCAGCCGGTCGTCTGGCTGTAGGCGGCCACCACTTTGCCCGTTGGAGCGGGGGTCGGTGTGGGCGTTGGGGTTGGGGTCGGTGTGGGCGTGGGCGTCGGCGTCGGAGCCACCGTATCGTCATCGAGGATCGTGCCCGTCGCCGCCGACTTCGTGAGCGTGGCATTCGTTGGGCTCGTCAACGTTACGGAAAACGTCTCGTTCGATTCCGCCGTCGTGTCGCGGCTGACGAGCACGGTCACCGCTTTCTGCATCTCGCCGGGGGCAAACGTGAGTGTGCCCGAGGCCGCGGTGTAGTCGCTGCCGGCGATCGCGGTGCCATTGGCTGTGGCGTATTGCACGGTCACCGACTGCGTGCTCGCCGCCGAGAGCGAGACGGTGAACGTGAGCGGTGTGGTCGTGATTGCGCTGCCCGTTCCCGACACCGCCGGGAACTGGAACTGCACCGCCTTGAGCGGATCGACCTTGGCCGTGTTCACCGTCTTCCAGTCGTCGGCCAGGATGCCGCCGGTGTCGCCGGAATTGGGATTCCACGACCAGTAGGTCCAGGAGATGCCCTGCTGGCCTGCCGCCAGATCGACCGATCCGTTGCCGTCGAGATCACCCTTCAGGTAGTTGACCATCTTGGAGTACCAGGCCCGGTCGCTGGCCGTGGCGAGGGTGCTCCCGAATTCACCCAGCAAGACCGGCGCGGTGCCGGTACGGAAGAGATACCCCCAGTTTTTGTCCCACACGCCCGGCAGGTTGTCGGGATAGGTCGGGTCGCTGAAATAGGTCTGGGCGTAGACGCTCGAAGGATAGTCATGGGCTGAGTAGACCAGCCGGCCGGCCGTGCTCAGCCGCACCGGTGCCGCGCCTGCGTTCGAGAGATTGCCGCCCCACCAGTAACTGCCCGACGAGGCTGTCTCGATGCCCTCCACGATCACCAGGAGGTTGGGGTTGGCGGCGAGCACGGCGTTGCCGCCCCGCTCCGCGGCCAGCCGCCAGTCGTTCACGCCGCCGTCACCCCACGTGGCCGGCCCGTGCGGCTCGTTGTGAAGATCGATGCCGATCACGGTCGAGTCGCCCGCGTAGCGGGTGGCGAGCATCGACAGGTTACTGATCCACTTGCTCTCGGGATACGCAGCCGTGTACCAGAGGCCGGAGGCATTGGCGCTGTTACCAGCCTCCGAGCGGTGGTGGTCGAGGAAGACCTTGAGCCCGATCTGGCCGGCATAGGCCACGATCTTGTCCATGATCTGCAGGCCGCTCTGCCCCTGCAGGTCGGCGTTCTTCGAGAAGTCGATGCTGTTGGGCGTGCTGCCCGCATCGAAGAGCTGGTCACTGTAGGGCAGGCGGATCGTGTTGAAGCCGAGCGACTTCATCTGGTCCATCATCTCCTTATAGCCGCGGGACCAGAGCCCGTGCGGGGCGAAGTTGGGCGTCTCGAAGCCGAACCAGTTCACGCCCGCGATCCGCACCGCCTTGTTGTTGGCGTCGAGGATCTGGCTGCCCGAGGTGTGCAGGTAGCCATTGGCCACGCTCGTCTGCGGGTTGCCCTCGCTGACAGAAACATCGCCGATCGTGATGCCGGGGAGCGTGACCGGAGTCACTGGCGTGACCGGAGTCACCGGCGTGACCGGAGTGACCGGCGTGACCGGAGTGACTGCGCCGGTGATGGCCGGATCGCTTCCGTAATCGCCCCAGGCGAGGCTGAAGCCGCCGGCGGTCATCGCCGGAATTCCCGTGTGGAAGTTGGAGAGCTGTCCCGCTGGTCCCGGGTTGTCGCGGTTGAGCGACCACATCGAGAGCATCCCCAGCCCCTTGGCCCGGGCGAATGTTTCGAGGCGATCGGCGTCCTGCAGCGTGAACACTTCGCTGGTGACGTCGTTGACACCCAGCATCGGCGTCACTCCCAGCTGGTTCCAGCCAAATGTCTGGCCCTGACTCGTGAACAGCGTGGTCATCTGCGCGAAGGTGGCGTTGGCGGCGTCGATGGCATACTCGCCCATCGATTTGAGCTGGGGCGGCGCGGCGCTGTCGCCGTAGTCCATCGCCATCACGTTGACGCCGTCGACCTTCACGCCGGCCGTGAGGGCGATCTTCACCGCGTTGACGCCATCCTGTGTGAGCCCCTGCGGCAGCACCGGCAGCGTGAACCATACGCCCAGATTCGGCCGGCTCTTCTGCATCATCGCGATGGCGTCCATCTGGAGCTTGAGCGTCTGGGTTTCGGCAACGGCCGCCCCCTCGATGTCGAAGTCGAGCTTGGTGAGCTTGAGCGTGTCGACCATCTCACCGTAGGCCGTCGCCAAAGCCGTCGCGCCGAGGCCTCGCCGGGCGTAGGACTGCGCCAGCGATAGCCCTGCCGCTCCGCCCAACGACACCATCACATCGCCGCCGGCAGCCCGCAGGGCATTGATTTCGGCGCGGATGGCCAGAGCCTGTTCATTCGTGCTGTCGAGTGTCAGGACGTCGTAACCGGCCCAGGCCAGCTTTCCGCTGGGGCTGGCCTGCATGAAGCCCAGGGTGAGGAGCCCCACCCCATACTTCTTCGCCAGACCGTCGAGATCAGGCACGGGATACTGCCCCATGTCGACGTAAGGAGCGAAGAACTGCTCCTTCCACAGGTCGCCGTTGGTGGGCGTCGTGGGTGTCGGGGTCGGGGTCGGGGCCGGGGTCGGCATGGGCATCGGCATCGGCATCGGCATCGTGCCGTGATCGTGGCCGCCGGGCTCGGTCTGGCCGATCGATGTCTGGGAGCCGTCGGTGACCTGGCCTGCCGGAGCGGTCGGCGTCAGCAGCGATGACCGGCTGACGAGCGTGAAGTGCTCGGCAGGGTGGCTGAA
>CANHYS010000452.1 GCA_947464585.1 Planctomycetaceae bacterium
ATCCCGACGCTGCTGGTATGCGTGGGGATGTTTCTCGTCGGCCTCGTGGGCGAATATTTCCTTTCGGCGGTGGTCGGCGGCCGAACGTGGCTTGAGCCGCTGGCGGCAGTCGTGCCCAACCTCCAGTTTTTCTGGCCGGCCGACGCGCTCACGCAGGGGAGCACCATGACGCTTGGCTATCTCGCAACCGTGACGCTCTATGCGGCCTGTCTCGTGGGCGCGGCCATGAGCGTCGCCGTGATGCTCTTTCAGTCTCGCGACGTGGGGTAGCGGGGGGATCGCGGGCCGCTACCGGCTCGTGCTGCCTGCCTCGGCCAGTTCGAGGTCCTCACCGCACCGCACGAGCCGCGCGGAATTGAAGACGACGGCCAGCCCGCTGACGACGTGGAGCAGCGCCGCCAGCACGGGGGAGACATAGCCCGCCGCGGCGAGCGCCAAGAAGGCGAGGATGAACAACCCGCCGATGACCATGTTCTGGCGGATCACGGCAATCGTCTTGCGCGACAGATCGATGAGGAACGGGATGCGGTTGAGGTTGCTGTTGAGCAGCGCGATGCTCGCGGAATGGATGGCGACGTCGCTGCCGGCGGCACCCATCGCGATCGACACGTCACCGGCCGCGAGGGCCGGGGCATCGTTGACACCGTCGCCGATCACCGCCACCTGATGGCCGGCGGCCTTGAGCGCGTCGACCATTTCGAGCTTCTCGTGCGGCAGCACCTCTGCCTTGAAGTCGTCGAAGTGCATCTGCCCCGCGACCCGCCGGGCGACACTCGAGCGGTCGCCGGTGAGGAGCACGAGTCGGGAGATGCCCATGCCCTTGAGGCGGTCGACGGCGCCTGCCGCCTCGGGCCGGGCGTTGTCCTCGAGGCCGATCCAGCCGATCAGTCGGCCGTTGTGGACGACGTGGAGCACCGAGAGGCCGTCGGTCTCTGGAGAGGATTGCAGGGCTTCGAGGGCTGTCAGGTCGATCGCGTGTGGTGCGGGCACTGCCTCGGCCAGCCACGAGCCGCGGCCGACCAGCACGGTGTCGCCGTCGGCGAACGTCGCAATCACGCCGCGGCCTGGCACCTCCTCGAACGAGCTGGGCTCGGCCAGCGCCACCCGCGCCCGCCGGCCCATCTCCGTAACCGCGCGGGCCACCGGATGGCGACTGTTCTGCTCGGCTGCCGCCGCCAGTCGCAACAGGTCCTCCGCCGGGACACCATCTGCGGGTGCAAGCCGTGAGACGGCGAGCACGCCACTGGTCACGGTGCCGGTCTTGTCGAAGACGATGGCCGTCAGATTGCGGGCCGCTTCGAGCGTGGCCACGCTCTTCACCAAGACGCCAAGCCGGGCGGCAGCCGACAGGGCGGCGACCATCGCCGTGGGCGTGGCCAGAATCAGGGCGCTTGGGCAGGCGATCACGAGCATGGCGATCGCCCGGTTGAAGGCGGTGTCGGGGTCGCTCTTGAGCGCAAAGAAGAGCACGACCCCCACGAGCATGAGAATCGTCGGCGTGTACCAGGCGGCATACTGGTCGACCAGCCGCATGATGGGCGTCTTCGTCCGCTCGGCCTGCAGGATGAGGTCCTTCACGCGGCCCAGCAGCGTGTCGGCGCCCGCCTTCGTCACGGCGACGTCGATCAGACCGGTGAGGTTGATGGTGCTGCCAAACACCTCGTCGCCAGGGGCTTTTTCGGCTGGGATCGACTCGCCGGTGATGCTCGCCTGATTCACGGTGCTCGCGCCGCGAGCGATCACGCCGTCGGCGGGAATCGTGTCACCGGGCCGGACGCGGACGGTGTCGCCGGGGGAGAGCGCGGTCGCCTCCACGAGTTCCTCCCGGTCTCCCACGATGCGGCTGGCCTTCGTCGGGGCCAGACGGATGAGCGACTCGATGCTCGCCTCAGCTCCGGCCGCCGTGCGTCGCTCGATGAGCGAGGAGACGATCATGAAGAAGGCGACCGCGGCCGCCTCCTGATACTTGCCGCTGGAGACGGCTCCAATCACGGCAAGCGCGACGAGTGCATTCATCCCCGCCTTGCCTGCGAGCAGGTCGTGCGTGGCCGCCGCGATCAGCGGCGTTGCCAGCATTGCCACCGCTGCCGCCGCCGGCAGGGCGGCAAAGAAGGGCTGCTTCCAGAGCAGGTTGGCCGCGAGCGCACAAAGCAGGAGCGTGCCGCCGACGAGCGTGGCGAGGATCTGCAGCTTGAGGCCGCGGCTCAGTCGCGGCGCGGCGGGGGCGATCGGCGTGCCGCCATCAGCGGGCCGCGGCCGCCGGGCTGTCGGTACTGCATGATCAGTCATCACGGCCGTGGACACGATTTTATGGTCTCCGGAAATCCTGGCTGAACTCGGGCCGTGCCGACGAATCTTCAATGGGCGGGGTGCGTGCCACGCCAATCGTTCTCTCAATCATAGTTGGCGAGAAGCGTGAAACAAAAACCGCGGCCGCCCGAAGGCGGCCGCGGCATGTCGGACTCTCACAGGAAGGACTGGCAGTCAGGTCTCATTCGACCACGCCGCCGCCCCTGCCCAGGTTTTCGCCGCTGCCCAGCTGACGCACCCAGATCTTGTTCCGCAGCTCCTTGGCGTAGGCGCTGTCGTTGATCGTGTACGTGGTGTCGCTAGCCGTGGCCTTGTACGCACCGAGGAACCCGTCCGGCTCGTCGTTGAGACCAGCCTCATCCTTGATCCTCGCAACGTGGCCGTCGGCGAAGAGGATCTGAGCAGAGCCACCCGTGTACACGGCGCCATTCTTGCGGGCACCGACGATCGGGATGAAGTCGTTGAACTCGTGCAGCCGGTCGGCAGGCTCCGAGGTCGAACCGGCGATGCCGATATCGGTGGCCACGTTGCCAGTCGGCACAGCCGACATGCCGTCGGTGAACGACTCGACCGTGAAGTCGCCGGCCTTCAGGAGCGGCGCATTGCCGTCGGTGCCGGTGAGTCCAGCGAACGTGTTGACCGTGTCGGCATAGGCCTGGGTGACCGCAGCGTCGCTGCCGTCGCCGTTGCGGGAGTTACCCACACAGGCGATCAGATCCCGGCTCACCGTGGTCTTCATCAGCTTCGACTCGCTGAGCGGGCCGTCGCCGTCCATCGGGCACTTGCCGGGGTCGTTCGTGGAGAAGTTCATGTCCGCCGGCACGGTGCCGTTCGAGCCGAGGACGTCGCCCCGGCTGAAGTGCCACGAGGTGCAGAAGTTGGTGTTGTAGCCGTCGTCCCAAACTTTCACCTTCTGGGCCGCCGTCGTCACGTCCTTCGGGCCGTTCGTGCCGCCGAAGTTCAGATTGCCGGTTTGGCCTTTCCAGCGGGTCTTGTTGCCCTTCC
>CANHYS010000453.1 GCA_947464585.1 Planctomycetaceae bacterium
ACACAATGCGGTTTGACGAGGCGAGCGCGCGGTATGCGGAGTTTGGCCCGTTCTACACCGGCTACATCAGCACACCGGCCGAGGTCCTCGCCCACTGCCATATCGCGTAGTCACTGCCACATCGCGTAGTCACTGCCACATCGCGTAGTCACTGCCACATCGCGTCGCGAGCGTCTACTTTCCCGCCGGCGGTACCGCCGAGAGGATTATTTCGACGTCGGTCCCGCGGGGCGGCACGCGGCCCTCGAAGGCGTCGAAGAGCAGCGCCTCGTTCGACTGCGAACTCTCGATCGGCAGGTCGAGCATGGCGGTCGGGAAATTCGACAGGCAGATCAGATCGCCGCCATCGGCCTGGTAATACTCCTTGCCGTCGGATGGGTCGGTCCAGAACGCGCTGCCCGCAAACACCCACTGCTCCTGCATCGGCTTGCCGGTGCGGGTGTCGCGGATCCACTCCTGAGCGGGAAGTTCGCGGACCGCGCCAGTCTCGTCGGTCCAGCGCATCGTGACGCGGACCGCCGGCCCGGTGGCGGCCACGTAGTCAGGGTCAAACGACACCGGCTTGCCCGGCACGAGGCCGATGGCCAGCAGCGCCACGTGCACGAGTTGGGCGGTCGACAGGGCGGACACGATCGACTCGTGCTCCTTGGTGCCGTGAGGACAGGCAAAAAACTCGATCGGCCCCTTGTCGATGGCGATCTTGCCCCCCACGACGACCCGCTTGTTCTTGGCGTCGATCCAGACCTCGTCCGAAGGAGAGAGGCGTTTGAGTTCCGGATGGCGATCAGGAACGGCCGGCTGCGGCGCTGGGTCGGCTCCCCGGACCGCAGTCGCCAGCATGAGGATCATCAGGACTGCGATGACAGGCGGGGTGAAACCGCCGCAGCGACGAAGAAGCCCGCGATTCGGGGCCGTATCCGGAGACGAGAGTGGCCACATGAGCGATGCGCAGGGGTGCGGAGGGGTCGTGGATGCCGGGGCTGCCGTCAGGTACCATACCGAACCCTCACGGCCGGTGCGAATCCGAGCCAGTCCCACGCGATTCCCCGGCACGGATGAACCCCATGGTCACGAACACGACTCAGACGCGAAACGGCAAGCCCAAGAAATCTGGCAAGCGGGAAAAGGCAGCCGCCGACACGCGGCCGGAGGCCGTCGCGGCAGAGTCCAGCGGGCAGTCAGGCGACAGCGAGGCCTCGGCCGCCGGAGAGGTGACGTCGCGGTCAGATGCCAGCCGCGCGGCTGCGAAGGTGGGCGCCGGGCCTGCCGGCCGTCGCATCCGGGCGATCGCGGACGTCAGCGAGTCGCTTGATGTGCGTCGCCGCCTGCGGCGTCTTGCCCGGCAGATCGAACGCCGGTCGCAGGACATGCAGCACATGACGCTCATCGAAGGGGCGATCAGCGATTGCCTCGACGATGCGGCGTTGATGACCGTCGACCGGGAACGGTGGCTCTTGTGCGAGGCTGCCACCTGGGGGTTGGCCTGGATGGCACGGACGCGTCGGGCAGGTGGCTCGGCCGGAGGCCTGCTCGAACGGCTCGTCAAGTCGGCGCGGTCGGCACAGGCTCCGCTCGCCGCGGGCGACACGCTGTCGGCGCGGTTCGTTCTGACGGTGTCACGCTTGTTCTGCGACATCGAAGCCTGCCGATGCCTCGAACGCGATGCCGTCTCGGCCCTGGGAGATGAGATCCGCCGGCTTGTATCGGCCGAGGGAACCGTCAGCCTGCGAGGCTCGGCGGCGATGGTCGAGCGGGTGGTGCGGTGGAGTGCAGCGCGGGATGTCGGGCTGGCGACCGGCTCCATGCCGTGGGACGGTCCCGCAGAGGAGCTGTTTTCGAAGGCTGCGGCCACGGCGCTTCGTCTGCTCGGCGGCCAGGGCCGACTGCTGGTGGGGGCGGGCCGGATGCCGGCGGCGTTTTCCGATCCAGTGCTGGCCGTCGCGGCGGAATCCGGCCGCAAGCGGGTGCGGCGCACCGCCGAGGCGGAGCAAGGTGCGGCTCGGTCACGTGCGGCCGGCGGACAGAAAAAGAAGGAAGCCAAGCACGACCGGCTGCTGTCTCGGGATTTGCACGATGCGCCGGCGGCCATCGCGATCATCCGCTCCGGCTGGGAGCGGAACGCGATCCGAGTGCTGCTGGAATACCGCGACTCCGTGCCCCATCTGGAGATCGCGGTGGGGGATCGGCTGCTGGTGGATGGGCCCTGGCAATGGCGGGCCTCAAAGGGCGGACGACCGCTCGAGATGGAGGGACCGTGGAGCGTGTCCTGCTGGGAATCTGACAAGAAAGCGACCTACCTGGAGATCATCGCGCCGCTGGCCGGGGGCCTGCAGATCGATCGACAGATCGTGCTTCTGCCGCGGGATCGCGTCCTCGTGCTGGCCGACACGATCACGCACCAGACAGGCGAACGGGCCGAGGTCCAGGCCAGAGACGCTCTGCCCGAACCGCTGCGGAGCCATGCCAACAGCGGGCTGCGAATGGAATCGGTCGTGCCGCTGGCCGCCTCGCTCGAGGGCGAGCAGGCGGAGGAGACCCGTGAGGTCCTCGTTTACGACACGAAGCAGCGGATGATGGCGCTGCCGTTGGCCCTGCCCGAGTGGAAGACCGCCGGCCGTGGCGGCTTCGCGGTGACGCCCGAAGGGCTCGCACTCGATTATCATGCGGCTGGCAGTCGCTGCTACTCTCCGCTCTGGCTCGATCTCGAGCCGGCACGGCAGGGACGCCCGCTCACCTGGCGGCAGCTGACGGTGGCCGACACCCGCCAGAACCTTCCGCCGCACCAGGCCATTGGTTTTCGTGTTCAGGAAGGTCTCGAGCAGTGGCTCGTCTACCGCACGCTCGACGAGCCGCGGAACCGCACGGTGCTCGGCTGCAATATCTCGTGCGGATTTCTCATGGGCCGGATCGGTCGAACGGGCGCTGTCGATCGGGACATCGAGATCCACTAGATCAAGATGCTCTCGATCGAGATTCGCTTGTTCAGGATTCGCTCGATGAAGATGGATGAGGGACGCTGGCTTGGGAGGGTTCATGGCCGCTGCGGACAATCCCGCCGACCGCTGCCGACAGAACCTCGCGGGGGTGCGCGAACGCGTCGCCGAGGCCTGTCGAGCAGCCGGTCGCGAGCCCGGCGACGTGCGGCTGATCGGCGTCACGAAATACGTTTCAGCGGCATCGACTCGCATGCTCCTCGAGGCTGGCTGTCCCGATCTGGCGGAGAGCAGGCCGCAGTCGCTCTGGGCCAAGGCAGCGGCGTTGGCCGATGATGCCCCCGCACCGCGATGGCATCTCATCGGCCACCTGCAACGGAAC
>CANHYS010000454.1 GCA_947464585.1 Planctomycetaceae bacterium
ACGACGTCGTGTTTTTCGTGAAGCATCGTCGCCGGCTGCGGCATGCTCGTCGCCGGCGGACTTTGCTACGGGAGGCTCTCGGACGATGGCAAATCGTTCGTAAGTCGCAGAATTCACCGGCTCCTGCGCGTGCCTCCGACCGGCTCCTCAGCATCAGGAGATTTATGTCTCCCGGCCGCCGCGATGAGTGATGGCAGAGTCACTCTGAGGTCTTTCTGTGGGCCTTGAAGCATTTGCCCAGCGGGCCCACCAGCATCGCCGGCAGGAGCACGAGGTCGCCGGCCAGTGCCGCCATCATCAAGGCAGCGAGCATCCAGGAAAAGCGGCTCGTTGGTGCGAACGAACTGAGCGAGAAGATAAGGATGCCGAGGGCGCACACAATCGTGCTCTCCGTCATCGCTGCGGCACAGTGTTCAAACGCCGCATACACCGCCGCGGTGGACTCGAGGCCTGAGTCGATGCCGCGGCGGTAGAAGGTGAGGAAGTGGAGGGTGCCGTCGATCGCCATCCCCAGTGCGATCGACGCGGTCATCACGCTGCCGATGTCGAGGGGCGTCCGCGTCCAGCCCAGAAACCCAAACATCAGAATCATCGGAAAGACATTGCTGATCATCGCCACCAACCCCGCGAACACGCCCCGCTCCACGATCATCATCACGACCAGAATCAGCGCACAGGCCGACAAAAAACTCCAGAAGAGGTCGGAGAGAAGCGTGTTTTGGATGGCGTGCACCAGCGGCATGATCCCGGTGCAGGCGACGCTGATCCCACGGCCGACCCCACCCGCCTCGGCAATGACCGGTTCGACGTCCTTCCGCACCTGGTCGAGCAAAACGCCGTAGTCCACCTCGCGGAGCGCGGAGATCCGTGCCGTCGCCCGCCAGAGCTGTCCGCCATCGTGGTTGCGGATGTATTTCATGTCGTCGATCGCGACGAGGCTGCGTTCCAGCTTCTTGGCCACCACCCGCCGCCGCGCCGACGCCAGCGGCCCTGTGCCCTGCGGCGTGTCGGGCAGGAACAGGGCGGCAGACATCACCGTGCTTGCACCCACCGTTTGCCCAAGCCGGTCGGCCACGCGTTCCAGGAGCGCCAGGCGTTCCGCAGGCGGCACGGTCGAATCCTTGGAAAACTCCAGCATCACCTCGATCGGCACCAGCGGCCCGATGTGCTCCTCGATCCAGCGATAGTCGCTGATCACACGACTCTCGGGCGGAAAGAGTGTGTCGATGCGGACCGAGGTTCGGATGCCCGGCACGCCCACCCCGGCGAAGCCCATGGCCGCGAAGAACACCGCCACGATCGCCGGCGCAAAGCGGATGCAGAATGTGGCAAATCCCTTCGTGAATCCACCGCCGTGACCCGATCCCGCTGCCGCCTCCTGATGGGCCTGCAGCCTTCGGTCGGCGATCGGCCACCGCTCGAACACGCCCGGCACAATAAGAAACAGCGAGACGAGCGCGGCCATCACCGCGATCGACGCGTGGAATCCAAACGCCCGAATCGGCTCCAACTCGCTGACCACCAGCGACGCCAGACCGATCGCGGTCGTGCCAGCCGACAACAGGCAGGGCAGCCAGCCGAGGCGGATCGCCCGGGCCGCGGCGCCGCTTCTGCCACCCGCAGCGAGCGACTCGACGAGGTAGTTCACGAGGTGGATGCCCCCGGAGACGCCAAGTGCCAGCACGAGCAATGGCATGACGATCAGCACGGGATTCATCCGGTCGCCGCAGAGATACATCGTGGCGAACGACAGACCCACGCACCACAGCGACACGACGAACACAAGACAGGCGTACCCGAACGACTTCAGCGACCACCAGGTGAGCAGCAGGATGATCATTGCCGCCGGCGCCGCGTAGGTGTCGAGCGATTCGTTACTGGCGACGTCCACTGACACATTGTCGACCACGGGGCCGGCCATGTGCACCGCGTCGTCGTCGATGGTGGCGGTCTGCCGGATCGTGTTCCTGATCCAGGCCACGGCATGCTTGCGATCGGCGAGCCCCTCCGGCGTGAACCCGATCGCCGCCATGGTGGTCTTGCCGTCGGGTCCGACGAGGATGCCAGTCAGCCGCTCGACCGCCGTCTCACGCGGGAGCGACAGCGGCGGCTCCATCAGCCGGTCGAGCACGGTCGATCCCGTGGCGATCCCCTCGAACCAGGGCCGCCCCTGCCGATCGCGGGGCGACTTGTCCCCGCCTGCAGCCTCGACCAGTCGGGCCAGCGCCGGCGACCCGAGTTCGCACCCTGGCCAAGAGACCACGACGACGTCGCCGCTCTCGAATTCCTTGACGAACTCCTGGTAGGCCCGTCGCGGGCCGAATTGCAGCGGCACCCAGTCGATCGGCGTCGTCGCCTCCACCGTGAGCACCTTGAACGCGGAGAACGCGATAAAGGGCGCGGCGGCGGCCATCAACGCGAGCGTGCAGACGCTCACGACGAACCAACGGCTCCAGTGGGGCCCTTCCTGGGCGGAAGGCTCGGCGTCGTCAGACACATCCATGATGGGCAAGGCCACGGTCCGGTGCGAAAATCGGGGTCTGGGTCTGGATATGGGTCAGCATCAACGTGTGATGAGGGCCGCGCCCGACGGCACGGCGGGCTGATACCTACGATACTCATCTCCGACGCAAAAGAGCAGCCGACTGTCATTGAGCACGCTGCCCACGGAGATGGAAGCGGTCCAAAACCCGATCAAAACCGCTCTGTCGAGTGTCACAACCGGCACAAGCCATACAAGGCCCAGGAAGCTCCGATAGACCGGGTGCCGCAGGAATCGGTAGACACTTTGTGGAGCGAACGGCCGGGCCGGTGGCCCGCCACCGAGTCGGTCTCGATCATCGGCCCAGCCCCCCGGCAGGCGGCGCGACGAGGCCTCCACCCGGCGGCGTGGCCCGCACGAGCATGTCGCCGGTGATGCGGAGCTCGTCCGCCACGCCAACGACGCCGCCGAGCTTCTTGTAGGGCTTCATGCCGAAGTCGGTCTGCCTGATGACGAACATGCCGCGGAGCCTGAGCCACTCGCCCCGCTGCTCGACCTCGACGGGGATCATCACCTCCCGCGTCACCCCATGCAGCGTAAAGGCACCGATCAGTTCATAGACGGGCGGACGACCAGAGACCTGCTGCTTCGAGGAAAGGGCGGAGCGGATCTGGAAGGTGGCCGTGGGGTGCCGGGCGACGTCGAGCACGTCGGGCCCGGTCATGTTGGCCTGCACCTGCTTCTGCGTGGAGGCATCGGTCTCGCCGGGCATGCCCAGCGCCTTGCGGGCCTCGGCGGTGTCGGCGGTGAAGGACCGCATGTCGAAGACGAG
>CANHYS010000455.1 GCA_947464585.1 Planctomycetaceae bacterium
CCCGATCTTCTGCCGATCGACCTGAAGCGACAGGGCCGGGCCGAGGTGCACATTCCCCTCTTCTATCCGCACGATCAGGCCGAGATGGATGCGATGTTCACGGCGATGGCCCGCAAGTGTCATGTGAAGTTGGCGCCAGGACTGCCCGGGCCGATCGATCTCGACCTCGGGCTCTCCGGTGCCGATATCGAGAGCGTCGTGTTGGCTGCCAAGCGGAAGGGCCTGGAGCGGGCGGCCGATGCGGGCCAGCCGAATCCCGACACCATTTCCTTGGAAGACTTGAAGGCCGCGATCGACGACTTCATGCCTTCAGCGCAGGGGCTGGAGAAGGAGATGCAGGAGATCGCCGCGGTGCTCGAGTGCACGGAGAAGCGGTTTCTCCCCGAACGCTGGAAGGAGCAGGTGGGCAAGCCCGGTGGTCGGGCGCACCTGCAGGAACGGCTGGCGGCGATCCGAGAGGTGATCGGCTCCTGAGGCTGCCGCTGGACGAACACGAATACCAAACACAGTACAGTCGATCGATAGTCACGAGTCACGCGAAAACACCCCCAGAGGAGATACCCATCATGGCAAAGGCATCCGCAGGCAAGACCCCGTGGTTCGACGAATCGACCGAGGCTCCGATGCTGGCCGAATACGCCCGCAAGCTCGATTCATTTCTCGACGTCGTGGCCGATGGCCGCGTAGAAACGAAGGAGATCGAGGAGCAGGAGCACCGTGTCGTCGCCCTCATGAAGGAGGTCGAGCCTCTCCTCTCGCCGGAGGCCCATGAGAAGGTCACGAAGCTGCTCTGTGAGGTGACGGCCTACGACCTGATGAATGCGTTCCACATGGCGGGCAAGTCGCGGCCGAAGACGACGTTTCGCGGGTAGTGCTCCTGCTGGAGTTTCGCGGCGGTTCCGGTCGGTATCCACTCGAACAAGAGGCTTTCAATGGCAAGTCAACCCAAGGCTCCGTTCTGGCTCGCGGTGTGGGCGGTGATTCTTGCGCTCGTTGGCTTGGCAGCCTGGCGGGCCGGCATGCTCGACCAATTCGGCCTGGGGCGGCCAGCCGGCGGCAACGCCGCGGCGAGGCAGGCGGGACCGGCTGGCGGCGGTGCTGCCGGTGGCGGTGATGGTCCGGCGGCGGCGGGGGGCGGAACCGCCGGCAGTGGCATGGGTGCCGAGGGCGTGCTCTTCGAGGCCGGCGACTCCGCTGCGCCGACCACGGTGAAGGAATACACGTTCAAGCCGGCTGAGAAGCTGCCGCCGGTGAAAGGAACGAGCGCCTACAAGCCGCTCGAGAACGACACGGTCCGCTTTGCGCTGAACGTGTGGGCCGGTTGGAGTCCGATCATCCTTGCGAACAACGGCTTCAAGGCAGGCAAGGTCTGGCAGGCTCCGGGAGGGAAACCATTCAAGATCGAACTGGTTCTGATCGACAACCCGGTCACCATGCGCGATGCCTACGCCGCGGGCGAGGTGCACATCGGTTGGGCCACGCTTGATATGATCCCGTTGTTCCTGGAGGGGCTCGTCGATCGCACCGGCGCTCCGAAGGACTCACGCGTCATGCCGCGGGTCTTCCAGCAGGTCGACTTCTCCAACGGCGGTGACGGCATCGTCGTCCGTGAGGGAATCAAGACTGTCCGCGATCTGGCGGGCAAGAAACTGGCGATGGCCCAGAATTCCCCGAGCCAGTTCTTCGCCCTCAACATGCTTGTGGCCGGGGGGCTGCAGCCAGGCGATGTCGACATGGTCTACACGGATGATGCCTTTCAGGCGGCCGCGGCCTTCAACGCGCAGAAGGATCTCGCCGGATGCGTGTCGTGGGCGCCCGACATCTACAACCTGGAGAAGGCCAAGGGCAACCGCATGCTCGTGACCACCCAGACGGCAAACAGGCTGATCGCCGACGTCTGGTTCGCGCGGGCCGATTTCGCCAAGGATCATCCGGACAAGATCGAGGCGATCGTGCGTGGCATCTTCGACGCGATGGAACTGCTCAAGACCGAGTCTGCCAAGGCGAAGGCCGCCGAACTCATGTCGGCCGGCTACAACATCCCGGCCACCGACACGCTCGCCATGCTCGGCGATGCACACAGCACGAACTGGGCCGAGAACTACCAGTTTTTCATCAACCGAAACAACCCGGCAAACTTCGAGCGGATCTGGAAGCAGGCCTACTACCTGTACCGTCGCATCGGCGCGATCTCGAATCCTCCCGTGCCCTTCGATCAGGTGATGGACTTCTCGGTGATTCAAAAGCTCGGCAGCGAGCCCAAGTATGCGGACACCAAGGACGAATACGCCAAGCCGCTGCCGCCGAAGACGCTCTCGCAGATCCGTGCCGAGAATGAGGAGATTCTCACCAATACGGTGGTGATCCACTTCTTCCCGAACAGTTGGGATCTCCGGAAGCGGATCGTGCGGCGGATCGATGGCAAGGATGTCGAGGAGCCGTATGATTCGACCGTCGACCTCGTGCTCGACGAGGTGGGGACGCTCGCCAAGCAGTTTGGCAACGCTCGAATTGTGATCGAGGGGCATACCGACGGCTCGATGAAAGGGTCGGTGCCGGCGGCGATGGTGAAGGAACTCTCACGTGAGCGGGCGGGCGCCGTAAAGTCTTCGCTCGTGGAGAAATTCGAGTTTGACGAAAACCGTTTCGCTGTCGACGGCGTCGGCTGGGACCGCCCCGCCGATCCCGAGCATCCAGACGACCACGCAAAGAACCGCCGCGTGGAGATCAAGGTCTACTCGGCAGAGAAAGAATGAGCAGGGCATGATCAGGCACGAGGCGGCGGAGCCGGTGGGGGCCGTCCCAGCGTCACCGGCCCGGCCGTTGCGGGGCGAGACGCCCACGGTCACGGCCGTGCTCTGGGGAGTCACCTGCGTGGCCTGCGTGCTGGCCGTCTGGTTCATCGCCACGGCGGGTGAGGCGGAGGCACGCTTCATCAGCCCGGCCATGCTGCCAAGCCCGGCGGAGACGGTTCGCGAACTGCCTCGCGTGTTCGGCGAGCGGAAACTCGTGGCCAATACGGTTCGCACCCTGACACGCGTGTGCCTCGGCTTCGGCCTGACAGCGGTCGTCGGCGTGCCGCTGGGGGTGCTCGCCGCCTGTTTTCCGGCGGTTCGTGCCTTCCTCGCGCCGCTGACCATCTTTGGCCGCAACATCCCGGTGGCGGCGCTCATCCCGCTCACGTTCTTCCTGTTCGGCATCGGCGAATTTCAGAAGGTGATGTTTCTCTTCATCGCCAGCGTGGCCTTCGTGGTGAGTGACACGACCGCCGCCGTGCTCGAGGTTCCGCAGCGGTATGTCGACACGGCGCTCA
>CANHYS010000456.1 GCA_947464585.1 Planctomycetaceae bacterium
AGCTACGACGTGCTCGTCGGTTGGCTGCCCCACGAGAATCGCGGCGCCGCGGTGCCGGTGCTCGTGGAGACTCCTGCGGGCCGCACAAGCGTCCGGCTCGACATGCGGCAGCCGGCGCCCCTCGATGGGGGCTTTGGATCCGCGGGCCGCGTGAAACTCGGCAAGGGCGATTCCTGCGTCGTGGTGATCGGCACCGACGGCGCCAAAGGCAATGCCCACGCCGACACCGTGATGCTCGTGCCAACGGTCACGCCGGCCGTGAAGTAGGAGACCGCTGTGCTGCAGCGTGGTGCGCGGAGTCTCGTGCCGATCGTCGCGCACGCGGCCCGCGTGGCCGTCGTGGCGGCGATCGCGTGGCTCGTGCATGCGGAGCATGCGCGATATGTCAGTCGGCAGGTGACTGCTGATCTGGCCGGCCTGCCGGTCGCGCGGGTGCAGCGGCATCTGCCCCAGGCATCGGCGATCGGCGGCCCGGCGGATGCCGTGGCGGGCGGCCGCGACATCCTCGACACAGCGGGCGAGCGTGTCGGCACGATGCTCCGCACATCGCCGGCGGGCGATGCCGCGATCGGCTTCTCGGGGCCGACCGATCTGCTCGTCGTCTGCGATCAGGACCTCCGCGTGGCTGGTATGGAGGTGCTTGCCAGCCGCGACACGCGGGACCATGTGCATGCTGTGGAACGCGACGCCGCCTTCTGGCAGTCGTTCCGGGGAAAATCGCTTGAAGAACTGGCCGTCATGAAGCCGGACAAGGCCCATGCGGTGGCGGGTGCCACGCTCACGAGCCTGGCGATCACGGAGGCGCTGGTGCGCCGGCTGGGGGGCACGGCGGTGGCGAGCCGGTTCGAGCAACCGCCCACGCTCGCGGACCTGAAGCTGATCTATCCGGACGCCGTGGAGATCGAGCGCGATCCTGGCGATCCGGCCGTGATCCGCGTGCTGGCGGCCGACGCGATCCCGCTGGGCTGGGCCTTGCGGACGAGCCCGGCGGCCGATCGTGTGATCGGATATCAGGGTCCGACCGATGCCTTGGTCGGCTTCGATGCGACGGGAAAAGTCTGCGGCGTGGCGGTGCTCGCCAGCTACGACAACGAGCCCTACGTGGGCTATGTCCGCGACGACGCGGCGTTTCGCGGCGTCTACCGTGGCATGTCGGTCGAGACGCTGGCTGGCATCGATCCCAAGAGCACCGGCATCGAGGGAGTCAGCGGTGCCACGATGACGAGTCAGGCGGTGGCAGAAGGGATCGTTCGTGCCATGCGTCAGCACGTCGAGCAGCGGGCCGCCATGCCGGGACAGGCCCCAGTCGCGGCATCGTTCGCCGCGTTCATGCGGAGCATCGATGGCCCCCAATGGGGTGCCCTCGGCGTGATCGTGGCCGGCATCGTCACCGCATTCACAAGGCTTCGCGGCACCTGGTTCGGCCGGCTGGCCCTGCCGATTGTGGTGCTCGCCTACCTCGGCTTCGGCGCCGGGGCTCTGCTGTCGCAGGCTCAAGTGTGGGGCTGGGCACAGGCGGGCGTAGCCCGCGGTGCGGTCGTGCTCATGGCACTCACGCTGGCCGCTCTCGTGCTGCCAATCACGACGCGTCGGAACGTCTACTGCTCGCATCTGTGTGCGCACGGTGCGGCGCAACAGCTGCTCGTGCGGTTCGTGAAGCCGAAGCGGAGCTTTCCTGACTGGCTGAAGCCGGTGTGCGCGGCACTCCCCTGGGGATTGCTTGCGGTGTCGATCCTGGCGGCGGTCCTCCACTGGCCGCTGAGCCTCGTCGATCTCGAGCCCTTCGATGCCTATCTGCCGGCGGTGGCGGGCGTCGCGGCGATCGTCATCTTCGCAGTGAGCCTGATCGCGAGCAGCTTCTATCCGATGGCCTACTGCCGGCATGGCTGTCCGACCGGTGCGCTCCTCGATCACCTGCGGCTGCACCGGCGGGCCGACCGAGTTTCGTGGCGGGATGGCGTGCTGCTCGGGTGTCTTGCCGTCGCTGCAGCCGTGCACTGGTGGCCAGCATGAGACCGTGTGCGGTCGTATTCGCGCTGCTGCTGACGGGCTTGAGTGCGGCTGCGGAGTTGCCGACGCTCGCCGGGCCGGCGATGGGCACGACCTACCGGGTGACGCTTGCGGCCGACATTCCAGGCATGACCCGCGGCGAGGTGCATCGCGACGTGGAGGCGGTGCTTGCGCGGATTGACCGGGCGGCGAGCACGTGGCGGGATGATTCCGACGCCAGTCGCTTCAACCGGGTAGCCGCGAATGAATGGGTGACGGTGTCGGCGGATCTCCTGACGCTCGTGGAAACGGCCCGCGAAATCCACGAGCAGTCGGACGGTGCCTTCGACATCACCGTCGGTCCGCTCGTGCGACTGTGGAGCGGAGGGGCCCGGGAGCCATCCGACGCCGCGATCGCGGAAGCCCGTGCCTGTGTGGGAATGCGATTGCTTGAAACGCGGCCTGCCACGACGGAGGCCGGCGCCGCCCTGCGGAAATCCCAAGCTGGCGTCGAGATCGACCTGAGCGGGATCGCCCCCGGGTATGCCGTCGATTGCATCGGAGAGCGGCTCCTGGAACTCGGCTCGGCGGCCCATCTCGTCGAGCTCGGCGGCGAGGTGCGGGCATGGGGACAGCCCTCTGAGGGCCGCCCGTGGCGGGTCTGGCTGCGGGCCGCCGAGGCTGGTGATGGGAAGTCGCGGGAGATCGATCTCAGCGACGGCGTGGCGCTGGCGACATCGACCTGCCGCCCTGGCCGCTCCCTAATCGATCCCCGGAGGGGACGGCCGGTGGGGTCGTCCACGTCCGGCCGCTCGGCAACCGTGCGGGCAGCGAGCTGTGCCGCGGCCGACGCCTGGGCGGTGGCGGCGATCGTCCAGGGTCGCCAGCCGGATGCAGACGGCATAATTACCCAGGAATTGACGCGGCCCGCAGAACTCATTAAAAAACCGTAAGGTGACGAAACCGTAAGGTTTCGTCTCGGCCGCGGGCGGGAATGCGTTGTCCACAGAGCCATTTCTGGCCGTTTCCGGGCCTCCAATGCGGCTGTCGGTTTCGCTTTCGAGTGACCTTTTGAGCGTGTTCTTCTGATCAGTTATTTCGATCATTTCTTTGTCTTTCATGCCCAAATGGGTGGAGGATTCTCATGACAATTTCCAAGAATCAGGGATCCAAGAATCAGGGTGGTTTCACCCTCGTCGAACTGCTGGTGGTCATTGCGATCATCGGCACGCTGGTTGGTCTGCTGCTGCCGGCTGTCCAGTCGGCTCGTGAAGCTGCTCGTCGCAGCGCCTGCACCAACAACATGAAGCAGCTCGGCCTG
>CANHYS010000457.1 GCA_947464585.1 Planctomycetaceae bacterium
AGCCCCCCATGCGTCCATCTTTCTCCTTTGCGGTCATGCGGTCGGCAATGACCGGCATCACCTGCGCCACCAGTTCAGCGCGGCTCTTCGCAAATTCCAGCGGATCGTTGCCCAGGTCGAATCGGTTCGACAGCGGGTCAGGGTCGCCAAACTCGGTCTCCTCGTCGGTGGCGTAGGCCAGCGCCGGCTCGCCGCTGCGGGTGGCGATCTTCTCCAGCTCCGGAAGCTCGGCTTCGGGGTTGCCGGCGGCGAACGGCCTGTATCCATATTCGATCGCCCACAGATCGTAGGGACCGAGCTTGGCCGTGTAGTAATCGCCCTGTGTATTTCCCTTCGGCACGCTGTTCACCGGGATGTAGTCCATCACGCTCGTGCTCGCGCCGGTCGCGGCGGTCTTTGTCACGTCGTTGATGTCGGCCAGCGAATTGAGCGCGCTCCCCTTGAAGTTATGCCTCAGGCCGAGCGTGTGCCCGACCTCGTGCATCGCCACGAGCGTGAGCCCCTGAAGAACGAGTTTCTCCTTGTTGGCCTCCGACAGTCCCCCCTCGGCGTTGGCCGCCAGCGACGTGGCTGCCAGCGCCGTCTCGCGGGCGTGGCCGTCGAAGAGGGAACAGGCGTCGCAGCAGTGCTGCCGGCCATGGCCGTGGAGCGAGCCGCCCGTGAGCAGCGCCACGCTCTGCGGTGTGAAGGTTTCATATTCCGTCCGCCAGAACCGCAGGAAGTCGCCGTCGAAGATGATGTCGGCGTCAAGGATCTGGCCCGTCCTCGGGTTCACCCGGGACGGACCCATGGCAAAGCTCGCACCGGCGGTGATCCAGCGAAACGTGTTGTAGTTGACGTCCTCGGGATCCCAGTCGGTCACGTCGGGCTGCTGGCGGACCTCGATGGCCGTGGCGAAGCCGGCCTTCTCGAAGGCATCGTTCCACGCCTCGATGCCCTCTCGGATCGCCTGTCGATACTTGAACGGCACAGTCTTCTCGATCCAGAACACGATCGGCTTCTTGGGAGGCGACACCGCCGCCGCCGAATCCGCCTTCTCCAGGTTCCAGCGGTTGATGAAGCGGACGAACCGGTCCTCATCGACCTTCTGCGAGAAGTCCTTCAGTGCCGTCACGAAGTAGCCGACGCGATCGTCGGCCAGCCGCGGCCGGTAGCTATTCTGCGGCAGCAGGCTGAGCGAGTAGTGCACCGTGATCGTCGCGCCGCGTGAATCGGGCACCGTGTCGATGTCCCGCGAACCGCTCGAGCCATAGGTGGCGGCCACCTCGAGTTCGACGTTGTCGGGAAAGCCCTTGACCCGCGCCCACGTGGAGCGATCCCTCGCGAAGGAAAAGCCGGGCAGTTCCCTGGAGATCTGCGGGAGATCGCTGAGGAAAATCGGCGCCAGGTCGATGACGTGGCCGCCAGAGGGGCCGGTCGTCGCGATGGGCAGGCTGAACAGCACGCTGTCGGTGTAGGCGAGATCGACCGCCTTTTCCTCTGGGCTTCCCTTGTCGGCGAAGAACCGCACGTTCTTGCGGATGACCTGGATGTTGTCGTCGACCTTACGGAACTGCCAGACCCAGTCGTCGCCAAAACCGAGGCTCATGCCGCCCAGCAGGAATCGGTCGCCGATGCCGCGGGCGATCGAGATCAGCACGAAGAATTCCTTGCCGAGCAGGGAGTCGGTCAGTTCGGCGTAGACCTTGTCATCCTTCCGCCAGAGTGGAATCAGGCCGTTGACCTTGGTGGCGTCCTTGAGCAGCACGGCGAAAGGCGGCTTGTTGCTCTTGCCTTCGCTCTTTGCGTCGGCCGGGGCGGCGTCCTTCGTGGGGGTCGCTTGGGCAGGTGGGGCGGCCGGAGCCGGCGCCTCGGCCTTTGGCTGCTGTTCCGCGGCCTTCGCGGGGGCGTCTTCGGCCCGCAAGGTCGCAGGGATCGCCGAAGCGAGAACCAAGAATCCCATGGTCGTCATCATCACCGTCAGTCGGCTGGTTCGCATTGCGAAAGTCGCTCCATTTCGATCCGGTTCAGGGCCCCGGGCGATGGTTGCCCGGAGTCTTTCAAGCCTAGCATCACAGTCGGTTGACGACCAATTTCAGGTTCGCCGGGCAGTTTCGCTCGCGATTCGGCTGTCGTGACGGTTCGGGGCTGCCCATGCCCCGTCGCCGGACGTTCGCTACGGCCATCCATGGCCTTCGCTCACTCGATGCTGACTGCGCTTCGCCATCCTGGCTACGCTGGTCAGCAACGCCGGCTCTCGGGACATGGGCAGCCCCTCACCGACTGCATCGGGTCCCATACAAGCCCTAAGCGTCAGCGACGGGATTCTTTGAACTGCTCGTTGGCTATTGCACAACCATGTACCCCCACACACAACTCACCACCATCTGCCGCCGCTGGTGTGGCACCGCGCCTGTGAGCGTTGCGCCGCTGGGCGTGCAGGGCTTCAGCGGATCGCAGGTGTACGTGGTCGATTTGCCAGATTCGCCTAGCCGGTTCGTGCTCAAGTGTTTTCATGCCGCCGCGTCGCGGGAGCATGCTGCATTCGTCCACCAACTGGTGCGGCATGTCCGCGGCGAGGGCGTCACGCAGGTGCCGGAGGTGATTCGGGCCCTCGACGGCGATACGGTCGTGACTGATGCCGAAGGCAGGCTCTGGGAACTGTCCCGCTTCATGCCTGGCGTGGCGGTCCCCTGCCCCACGCATGCGCAGACGGCCACTGCGGCGACGGCCCTGGCGCGGCTTCACCTCGCCGCCGCAAGCCTGCCGGGCCATCTGCCCCGCATGCATGTCTCCCCTGGAGTCGAACGCCGAATTGAACGGTCTCGCCAGTTGCTCGCGCAGCCGTGGACGGCCAGCCGCGATGCGTGGTCGCGTGCCGCCCGCCTCTGGATGCCGGCTGACGTGTCCACGGCCCTCGATGCCCGCGTGGCAGCGGCGATCGAAGTCTTCGCCGCATCCGACGGCAACGCTTTCCTCGCGAGAGTGGCCACCCTGCGTCCCAATGGCTGTCTGCTCCAGCCTGTCCTGCGAGACGTCTGGTGCGACCACGTCCTGTTTGCAGATCGGGCCGACGACGCGGTGACGGCCATCATCGATCTGCATGCCGCGGGGATCGACACACCCGCGACCGATCTGGCCCGGCTGGCGGGGAGTTGGGACCTCCTGCCCGGAGACGACCGGCGCCCTCTCATGGAGCGTTGGCCCGAGGCAGTTGCGGCGTATGACCGGGTGCGGCCCTTGTCGCGTGACGAGGCCGCACTGATTCCCTTCCTGCATGCCACCGGAGTCGTGTTTGGAATCGACAACTGGTTTCGCTGGACATGCG
>CANHYS010000458.1 GCA_947464585.1 Planctomycetaceae bacterium
ATCTGCGACGGCGTGGAGGGGATGTATTTCATCGAGCAGTCGGTGGCGTCGAGCAAGGCCGACGGCGCCTGGCTCCCGCTCAAGCACCCGCTGGCACGGCGATAGGCCAGACGTCTCCGGAGGTTTGCCCATGGCCAAGCTCGACACCGCGTATTTCGTATTCGACATCGAGAGCGTGGCCGACGGCGCGCTCGTGTCGCGCATGAAGTATCCAGGGGAGAATCTCAGCCCCGCCGAGGCCATCGCGAAATACCGCGAGGAGCTGCTCGCGGAGAACGGCAAGGATTTCATCCCCTACACCTACCAGCTGCCCGTGTCGCTGGTGATCGCGAAGGTGGCCCGGGACTTCAGCCTGCTCGATCTCGTGGCCCTCGACGAGAAAGAGGCCCGGCCCCACGAGATCGTGAAGAACTTCTGGCAGGGCTGGCAGAAATACAACCGGCCCACGCTCGTGACCTTCAACGGCCGTGGCTTCGATCTGCCGCTGCTCGAACTCTGCGCCTTCCGCTACGGACTGCAGATCGCCGACTGGTTTGCCGAGGACGCCCGCAGCTTCGATCAACCCCGCTACCGCTACAACATGGCTGCCCACCTCGACCTGCACGAGTGGCTTACCAACAGCGGTGCCTCCCGTTTCAACGGTGGGCTCTCGCTGGCGGCCAACCTGATCGGCAAGCCGGGCAAGATGGACGTCGCCGGCCACATGGTGCAGGACCTCTGGGACGCCGGCCGAGCGGCCGATATCCACGACTACTGCCGCGGCGACGTGCTCGATACCTACTTCATCTTCCTGCGATCGCGGGTCGTGGCGGGAGACATCGACCTGAAGCGGGAACACGCCCTCATCGAGTCGGCCCGCGAGTGGATCGAGGCGCACACCGACCAGTTCCCGGGGTTGAAGCGATACCTGGGTGCGTGGGGCGACTGGAAGAGCCCGTGGGCGTGAGGAAGCGTGGCGGCCCAGTGTCCCCGGACTTCCGTCCGGGGCTTCTTGGCGCGGGCAGCCGCTGAAATAAAAGCCCCCGGCGGAAGCCGGGGGACTCCGGGTACGCAGCGGATACCGCTCCGGTCTTCCTTACTGCTGCTCGGCAGCGGCGTCGGGCTCTGCAGCCGGAGCGTCCTCCGCAGATGCTGCTTCCTCGGCCGCCGGAGCCGCTTCCTCGGCCCCCGGTGTGGCCAGCGCCGCCGCCACGGCACGGGCGGCCGCGCGGCCCTCGCCATCGAGCTTTCCCTTGGGCGCCCGCACCTCGACGGTGTACATCCGCCCGCTGATCACCACGGCATAACTGGTGCGATCGATCGTTTCTTTCACGCCATCGACGTTGATCGTGGCAGGCGCAGCCCACGTGGCACCGAAGTGGGGACCGAGCCTTGCGGCGGCGGGCTTTTTGAGCAGCGTGCTCTTGCCGTTCTTCGAGTAGGTTGCGGCCAGGCTGGCGTCGATCGCGGCGACGAATTCTTTTTGAGCACCGCCGTCGACGTCGGCGATGCCCTCGGGCGCATCGGCAGCCATCACGACGATCGACGGATAGGTCTTCTTCCGGCCCGGGATGTATTTGACGAGGTAGCTCTTCGACTGCGGACCGCGGGTCCAGCCCACCGGAGAGCAGACTTCCACCTTCCCGTCATCGACCGCGATCGCCGTGTCGGGATCGACGCCGTCAGGCTGGGCATCGTCCACTGCAGCCGCAGCGTCAGCGTCGCCATCGTCCGCCGCCGGCTTGGACTTCTTGCCCGCTGTTTTCGTACATCCGGCGGCCATCAGCAGCATCACCAGCAACAGGCAGATGCCAGCCTGTGAAAGAACCGCTGCAAACCTCACCGCCTCAGACCTCAACATGGTGCCGCCCGTCGTGGATCGCATGAACGCCGCCCTTCCGTTACTCGGTGATCGCTTCCTTGACGAGCTGAATGAAGTGGTTCGTCCGGGACGATGCCATCAGATCGGCGGCCTTCTTCTCGGCGGCCTTCTTGTCGGAGTATTCAAACATCGCCAGCCGCTTCATGCCCTGGTTGTAGACGCCCCAGTAGGCCTTCATGCGGGCTTCCTTGGCGGTCTTCTTGCGGCTCGGCTTCTTGGCCTTGGGGTCTTTGGCAACCTTTTCCTTCTTCGCCTTGGGTGTCTTGGCCGCCTTTTCCTTGGGCGACTTCTTCGTCTTTTCGCGGGCCTCGGCCGCATCATTCTGGGCCCTGAGTTCCTTGCGGTTCACCACTTTTCGCGCCATAACGCCCTGCCGTCCTTCAAGTAGTCTTTGGATGGTAAAGAGACCGGATTTCACGCCGGATCTGCGGGGAGCCACCGGGGCGGTCCGCCGGCCCGACAGTATAGCGTTTGCCGACGACATCGCACGGGCACTCTCCACGTATACTGGACGCGATCATGACCGCGATTCTTCCCAACACCGAGCCCGCCGGACCGCTCGCCGCCTACCGCGGACTGGGCGACGCCGTGCTCAGCGAACGGATCGAGGCGGTCCGCCGGCGCATGGGCCCGCGGCTGGTGATCCTCGGCCACCATTACCAGCAGGATGGCGTGATCGCCCACGCCGATCTCCAGGGCGACAGCTACCAGCTCTCCAAGTCGGCCGCCGAGCGGGAAGCCTGCGAGGCGATCGTCTTCTGCGGCGTCCATTTCATGGCCGAGACGGCCGACATCCTCGTGAACCGGCCTGAGAAGGTGGCTGCGCGAGTTTCAGCAGCCGCGCCGCCGACTGCAGGGGCGGGCCGCCGCGTGACGGTCGTGCTGCCTGACATGGCCGCGGGCTGCTCGATGGCCGACATGGCCGCCATCGAGCAGGTGGAAGACGCCTGGGCCGACCTCGGCAGCGTGATCGACACCTCCGACATCACGCCCGTCACCTACATCAACTCGGCGGCCAGCCTCAAGGCCTTCTGCGGTCGGCACGGCGGCATCGTCTGCACGTCGAGCAATGCCCGGGCCGTGCTCGACTGGGCCTTCGCGAAGACGAAACGGGTGCTCTTCTTTCCGGATCAGCATCTCGGCCGGAACACGGCGCGGAAGATGGGCATCCCGCTCGACGAGATGTGCGTCTGGAATCCGCACGAGCCGAGGCTCGGTGGCAACGAGGCCCGGCAGATCGAGAAGAGCCGCGTGATCCTCTGGCAGGGACACTGCAGCGTGCATGCGATGTTTCGGCCGGAGCATGTCGATGCCATGCGAGCGAACCTCCCGGGCGTGAAGGTGCTCGTGCATCCGGAGTGCTCGATGGAGGTGGTCGACAAGGCTGATCTCGCGGGCTCGACGAGCTATATCATCAA
>CANHYS010000459.1 GCA_947464585.1 Planctomycetaceae bacterium
CGGCATTCTCGGTGCCTACATCAAGCCCGACGGCGAGCCCCTCAATCCGCTCACCACCCGCGATGAACACGGCGGCATCCTCTATGCCACCGATGCCGACTACAAGCTGTCGGCAACCGCCGCATCCGTCTCTGACGGGCTTTCAAAGACGCTGCTCGTCGCCGAGGCTGTCGATCGTGAGGTGGCTGGTGGTCCGGACACGCATTTTGTCGGCGACGCCTGCTGGGCCTGCGGCAACAACTGCTTCCCGCTCAACTCCCGCGTCATCAACGACCCCAGCGTCGATGCCTTCCGGAGTCACCACGTCGGCGGGCTCAACAGCCTGTATGGCGACGGCCACATTTCTTTTCTGAGCGACCGGCTTGACGTTCGCGTGCTGATTGCCATCTGCACCCGCACCGGCGGCGAGACCGAGACCGAGGCAGCCAACTAAGCCCCCACACCAAAACACCCGGCCGGGGCAACCCGGCCCACCAACATTGCGGGGCGACCCGCAGTCGGTCGTGCTGACCCCAGCACGGTCGTGATCGAGAGAATGTTTCTTCGAAGAAAGGTTTTCATGATTCGTAATGCTTTTTTTGCCTTGGCGGTCCTCGCCATGGTGGCTTCGGCCAACGCCGCGTTTGCGGGCGGCCGGAGCAGCGGTAGCTCGAAGTCGAACAACCAGTTCGTTCGCATCAAGAACACCGGCACCGCGCCGGCGCTCGTGAATGCGAAGAATGGTGCCGCTTCGGCTGCGGGCGGGAAGACGGTGTCTGGCAACGGCGTGGCTCAGTTCACGATCAAGAAGGGGGCCGCCCAGGCCTACGTTCAATCGCAGACTGGCGCCAACCCCCAGACGCTGGACTTCAACTTCCCGAAGAGCCAGTACGTCTACCTGTTGGCTGCGGCCGACGCGACGACGTCGACTCTGACCTTCTCCCCCCCGGGGAAGATTTTCTAGTCGTCGTCCGGATCTCCATCCGAATGCTGGCCTGAAAACAGACGAGATCACGAGCCGGACAGCACGTGCGTGGGCCTTGGCCCACCTGTGCCGTCCGGCTCGCTCGTTTCTGTGGACCTGTTTGTGGCCCTGCCTGTCTTCCTGACGGCCCACGTTTGTGCAGGCTGCGGTTCGTGATTAGAACCGGTGTATGAATGTTTTTGTGCGGCCACGATCAGGCAACGGGCGGTGGGCAGATGCTCTGGGGGCCGTGGCGATCACGATGCTGATTGCGGCCCCGTGGCTCTGGCAAGCACTCGTGCCCTGCGAGTGGCTGGGCGTGGCGGCCGCGCTCGCGTGTCTCCCATACCTCCGCGGTTGGCGGGGCGAGACACTCGTGCTGGCCGTGGCGGCGGCGAGCCTGGCCACGGCGTTTCACTGGTCGCCCACCGTGCTCGCCGACGCGATCCAGTCGAGCTACGGGATCGGCCTGGCCTTCACCGTGCCGATCGTGCTCTGGGATGCGTTGCGGCTGTCGCTGCCCTTCTGGTTCGTCAGCCGCACGGTCGTCGACTCTCGCAACGCCTGGCTCCCGGCGGCACTGGTCGCCGTGGCAACCGAGGCCTTCGTCATCGGCATCTTTCCCTGGAAGCTTGGCTACAGCCAACTCGCCTGGCCCGTGCTCGTGCAATCGGTCGACCTGCTCGGCCCGGAGGCCGCCACCTTCGTGCTCTATGCCCATGCCGGCGTGATCGTGCTGCTGGTGGAGATGCTCCGCCGCCGCTGGAGGCCCGCGCACGAGGCCGTCGGCCCGGCCTGGACGGCGGTGGGAGTGGCCGCGATCGTGGTCTGTGCGGCCAACCTCGCCTACGGCGCTTGGGCGATGCGCTACTGGTCGGCGGAGATGGCCGCGGCGCCGAAGATCAGCGTGGCGCTCGTGCAGGTCGACCCCAGCCGCGATGATTCGATCGACGCCCTGCAACGGCTCTCGCGGGAGGCGTGCGCGGATCGCGACCGGCCCTTCGACCTGATCTGCTGGCCCGAGTGCAGCGGCGGCTCCTATTCGGAAAAACTCCCCGCCTTCAACGATCCCGAGCGGATCTTCGCGGAGTCGCGCGACCCGCAGCGGGGCCTGCGGCCGCTGGCCGATCCTGCCTGCCCGCTCCTGTTTGGCGGCAAGATCTACAGCGGCTATCCCGAACGGCCCAACGACATCTATCAGTCGGCAATCCTCGTGGACGACGCCGAGCGGATCATCGGCTGCTACCACAAGCGGCACCTGATGCCGTTTGGCGAATATGTTCCGGGCACGGCTTTCATGCCCGAACTGCGGCACTATTTTCCGATGGACGACGACCTCGACGTCGGGCCGGAAGCGACCGTGCTCCCGCTTGGCGACAAGGCAAAGCTCGGCGTGATGCTCTGCTACGAAGACATGGTGCCAAGCGCCGCCGAATCACTCGTCGACAATGGCGCCAACGTGCTGCTCTCGCTGATCAACGGCTCCTCGTTCAAGGCCACGCTCACGCTCCTGCAGCACCGGCTGCTCGCGCAGATGCGGGCTGTGGAAAACCGCCGCTGCCTCTTGCGGTGTGCCGCGACGGGCGAGACATGCCTGATCTCACCGCTGGGCACGATTCCCACGCGGCTGCCGCTCAACGTGGAAGACGTGCTCATCGCCGAGGTGCCATTGATCAACACCCGCACGCTGGCGAGCCGGATCGGCCAGACGTTTCCACTTCTGTGCGGCGGCCTGGCGATCGCCATCGCCCTCGACAGCGTGCGGCGAAAGCGGAGCCACGCCTTGGGCGGGAGAGAGAAAACGCCTGATGCTGAGGAGCCGGTCGGAGGCACGCGCAGGAGCCGGTGAATTCTGCGACTCACGAGCGATGCACGATTCGTCCACGAGCATCCTGTAGCAGAATCCGCCGGCGACGAGCATGCCGCAGCCGGCGACGGTGTGTTCACGAAAAACATCGCATCGTGCGATTTTTTCTTGGCCGACATCCGTCGGCTGGTGCTGACCCGGCCCTCCGGGCCTAGCGAGCGGGTATAGTCTCCCACACCACCCCATTCGCCCGGAGATGTTCCCATGCCCGTCACGCTCACCTGGACCGGCCACGCCACCTGGCTCATCGACACCGGCGCCGGCACGCTGCTGATCGATCCCTTCTTCGACGAGTGCCCGACCGCTTCGATGAAGGCCGATGCGGTCTCCTGCGATGCGATCCTGGTGACGCACGGTCACTTCGACCATGTGGCCGACCTGGTCGCGATTGCCAAGCGGACGAGGGCCCGTGTCTTCTGCAATTGGGAGATCGGCCAGTGGCTCGGCACGCATGGTGTCGAAGCGGTGC
>CANHYS010000460.1 GCA_947464585.1 Planctomycetaceae bacterium
CAGGTGTAGCGACGGGAGGGGGGGCGTCGTGCCAGCCGGCTGGCGCCCCAGGCCAGCAGCAGTCCGATGACGTCGCCCGCGTTGTGGCCGGCATCGGCCACCAGTGCCAGCGATCCGCCCCAGAGGCCGCTGGCGACCTCGATGATGACGAAGAGCGTGTTGAGGCCGACGCCTACCGCCATCGCCCGGTCGAACTGATCGGGCGCGAGGCCGTGGGCATGGCCGTGGCCATGCGCGTGGCCATGCCCGCAGGCATCATGGTCGTGATCGTGGTCATCGCAGTGCATGCTAGGATCATAACCATGACCGCCTTCTCCGCCGCAATCCTCCTGTTTTTCGTGATGGACCCGATCGGGAACATCCCGCTCTTTCTGGCGGCGCTCAAGCCCGTCGAGCCAGCCCGCCGGCTGTGGGTCGTGGGCCGCGAACTGCTCATTGCCTACGGCCTTCTCGTGGGGTTTCTCTATGCGGGCCGGCCTTTGCTCTCGCTGCTCGGCATCTCGGAGCCGGCACTGACGATGGCCGGCGGGATCGTGCTCTTTCTGATCGCGATCAGGATGGTCTTTCCTGCGACGCATGGCACTCTGGGAGAGCCGGTCGACGGCGAGCCCTTCGTCGTGCCGCTCGCCATCCCGTACATTGCCGGACCTTCGGCGTTGGCCACGGTGCTGCTGATGACCAGCCAGGATCCGGGGCGTCATGTGGAATGGCTGATGGCGGTGTCGCTCGCGTGGTTTGCCTCCGCCGTGATCCTGCTCTTGGGCGCAAAGCTCAGCAGCTTTCTCGGAGAGAAGGGGATCACGGCGATCGAGCGGCTGATGGGGATGGTGCTGGTGGCGTCGGCCGTCCAGATGTTTCTCGACGGCGCCACGAAGGTGATGCGTCAGTGACGCGAATGGAATGATCTGAAGACCGAACGACCTGCACGAGGAGAACGACGATGAATCGATTCAGGATGGCGCCACTGCGGGTGGCGGCGATCGGTCGGACGGGCCGCGGCGACTGGGGCCACGCGATCGATCAACTCTGGGGCGGCGTCGAGGGCGCGGAACTCGTCGCCGTGGCGGACGAATCCGACGAGGCCCTTGCCAAGGCGGTCGAGCGGAACAAGCTCGACGCATCGAGGCCGGGCGTCGTCCATCGCGACTGGAAGGCGATGCTCACGGCGGCCAAGCCCGACATCGTCGCCATCTGCATGCGGCACATCGACTGCCATGCGGAGATGGCAATCGTGGCCGCGGAGGCCGGCGTGAAGGGGATCTTCATGGAGAAGCCGTTCGTCCGCACGCTTGCCGAGGCCGATGCCGTGATCGCGGCCTGCAAGAAGTCGAACAGCAAGCTCACCCTGGCCTTCGTCAACCGCCATGCGCCTTCCTACGCGGCCGCCCGTGACCTGATCGAGGACGGGCGGATCGGAAAGGTGCTCGAGTTGCGCGGCCGCGGCAAGGAGGATGCGCGCGGCGGGGGCGAGGATCTGATCGTGCTTGGCTGCCACATCCTCGACATGATGGTCGATCTGGGGGGCACGCCGCAGTGGTGCGAGGCATCCATTTCGCAGGGCGGCCGGCCGATCACACGTGCCGATGCCACGGACGGCCCCGAGGGCATCGGCCCCATCGCCGGCGATTCGGTGAGCGCGATGTTTGGCCTGGCGGACGGCCCGATCGGCTACTTCGCGAGCGTGCGCGACGCGGGCCTCAAGCAGCCAAACTTCGGGCTTACGGTCGTAGGCACGAAGGGCGCGATCCACATTAGGCCGGATCACGTGCCGCAGGCCTACCTTCGCGAGGCCCCGCTGTGGCGGGTCGACAAAGAGTTTCCGTGGAAGCCGATTGGCGCCGAGGGGGTCGAGTCACCACCGGTGAACGTGAGCGATGTCGACCGTGCCGCCGAGCGTGTTGGCTGGGGCCGCCGCGCTGCGGCGGATCTGGTTGACGCCATCGCCGAGGATCGCGAGCCCGAGACCGGTATGTATGCCGGACGGACGGTGCTTGAAATGACCACGGCGGTATATGGGTCGGCGCTCTCCGGTGCCCGGGTGACCTGGCCTATGGCCGCCGGTGGCAATCCGCTTGGTTGATGGGCGGAGGGTGATGCGCGGAGGGTGACGCGCGAGCCGTTCAAAAAAGGCCATGCCCGGGGGAGGTCCCTTGGCAGCATCCGTGCTGTGGGGCCCGCTCCGTGGTTGTCGTGTTTCCTGACCGGATGGTTCCGCCAGGTTAAAAACCGCTTCCTCTCACCCGGGCATGGCCAAAAATCATCGGGAGTTTGTCCCGTGGTGTGTTGATCGTTCGGTTCGGTTGGTCAGGTCGTCAGTTCGTCGATGCGGCGACGAAACTCCGGCATCTCGGCTGTGACGAAGGCGGTCCACGCCGCCGGTTGCCAGAGTTCCACACACACGGCCGCTCCCACCACGAGCAGTTCTGCCCCGGGCTCGACCGCCAGGAACTCGCGAAAGCCTTCCGGCACCACGAGCCTGCCGCGTTCCGCCAGCGTCACCGCCTTGTGGCGGGTTGAGAGCAGCCTTCCGAGATCCTGGAGTTGCCCCACTCGCTGCGTGAGCAGGCCCGCCTGAAGCTTGCTGCGGACGACATCCACTGCCGCATCGATCCGCGGCTTCCAGATGGCCGCTGGCCACAGCGACAGACAGCCCGCCCGCTCCTTGGCGAGCACCATCCGCGAGCCCGATGCTGTCAGCGAACCGATGAATTCCGGCGGCAGCGACAGCCTGAAGCGATCGTCGAGCGTGCGGGAAAACTCGCCGATCAACAGGTCCGCGGAAGTGTTCATACGCGACGGTCACGGTCTGCCAGGCTCCGTGGGAAACCCGGTCAGCTGGCCATTGCTTGCCGGGGCGATTCCATTCGCTTTGGGTCAGTAACCCACAATTCAGCTTTTTTTCAGAGCTGAATGGGCTGCTATCCCACGGAGTCGGATTCTAGCGGGACCCGGCGAAAGGTCAACCACTTGGATGGGCAGGGGCCTACTTGCAGGAACTGCAGCCGCCGCCGCAGCCATCCGGGCATTCGCCCTGTTCTTTCTTGTAGGCCTTCAGGGCCGCGGCTTCCTTCGAGAGTTTGAACTCGGGGCCGGCGGGGAAGTATTGGATATCGTCCTGCAGGTAGTACGCGCTGGGGAGCGTCTGACCGCCCACGTCGACCTGGCAGCCCGTGAGCGACAGTCCGCCGGCGGCGAGGAGCAGCAGACCAGCGCGGATGGCAGTCTGACGGCGACGCGAAGGCTTGGTGCTGATGCTCATGGGTCTCTTCCCGGCGA
>CANHYS010000461.1 GCA_947464585.1 Planctomycetaceae bacterium
CCGCTCCCTGATGCGGCTGCGCTGACAGTGGGCTGAAAATGCCCTCGTGCCGTCTCGGGCACAAGGCCGACGAAGAACGCCGCTATGTCATCTGAACGGAAGCTCGTCGAAGAGCCGCTCGAAAATCCCGAAAGTGCCCGGTTTCTATGCAAGGCTCTTCAGTGTCGGCACCACGCAGGTCTGTCTGGCGGTCGATGACGCGATCATCGTCGTGGCGTTTCGCGGCACCGAGTCGCCCGGCAGCCTCGACGGCCTCAAGGACAGCCGGATCACCGACGCCATGAATCTGCTGGTGGTGCCGGAGGGACGGCCGGGCTGGCGGAGGTGATGGGCACGGTCGCCTCGAAGGCGGTCAACGGCCTGCTGGCGGGCACGCTCATCGACGAGGCCTGGAAGCATATTCCAGAGGATGCGGGGGCCCACTTTCTCGAGGTATACCGCGACCTGCTCAAGGGCTGAGAACATGGGGTCGCTGCGTTGTGATGTGCCGAAAACTGCAGTGCCGCCCTTGGAAAGTGGCGCTCCCAGGGTGCGTGTCGAGGGCATAGAATGACGTGGCGTATGCGCGTGGTGCCTGCGCTACGCCGAGGCATCGAGGCTGTCGCCGATGGTCATTGTCGACGCCGGCAGGTCACGCTTCCCATCACAGAGTCAGCCCGTTCATGAACGTTTTCCGCGCGGTTCTGGGCTGGGTGTTGCCCCTGGTTATCCTCGGGGCCGCGATCGCCGGCTTCATGGCGCTCGGCAGCCAAAAACCGCCGGCCCGCAGGGCGGCTGAGACTCCCCCGGCAGTGCCAGTGCGAACCACGCCCATCCAGAAGATGGAAGGGCGGATCGAGATCGACGCCGATGGCGTGGTGGTGCCGCTTCGAGAGGTGACGCTTGCCGCCGAGGTGCCGGGCCGCCTGCTGCGGAAGTGCGAGTCGTGCCGTGCCGGCCAGTTCGTGAAGGCCGGCAGCGTGCTCTTCGAGATCGATCCCCGCGACTATCAGCTCGACGTGCAGCGGCTGGAAGGCGAAGTCAGGCAGGCGGCCCTCAACATCGAGGAGATCGACGAGGAACTGGCGCAGAATGCCACATCGGCCGAACTCTCCCAGCGGCAGGTCGACCTGGCCCGCCGTGAGGTGGCCAGGCTCGACACCCTCAAGGCCAATCGCATCGTCACCGAAACCGAACACGAGCGGGCCCTGCGAGACGAACTCACGGCGACCAACGCGCTGACAATGCTCCAGGGACAGAAACGCGTGCTCACCAAACGACGCGGGCGGTTCACCGAGGCGCAGGCCCTGGCGTCGACTATGCTCGAACGTGCCAAGCTCGACCTCTCGCGAACCCGGGTGGTAGCGCCGGTCGATGGCGTGGTGGTGGACGACAAGGTGGAGCAGGACTCGTTCGTCGCGAAGGGAACACCGCTGGTCACGCTCGAGGACACGAGCGCCGTGGAGGTGAAGACGAGTCTGCGAATGGACGAACTATCGCAGGTCTGGGGAGGCCGTGCGGCCAACGGTGACGGACTCGGCGCCCACGATCTGCCCGACGCGCCCGCGAGGGTGGTGTTCACGCTCGGCGACAGGTCTTACGAGTGGGACGGCATTCTCTCCCGGCAAGAGGGGCGGGGGCTCGACGAGAAAACCCGCACGCTCCCCTGTCGCGTGCTCGTGACGAAGCCGGCCAACGTGAAGGCCATCGATCGCTACGGGGCGACAATGGCGACGCTACCCCCCGAGGCGCCGCGGTCGCTGCTACGGGGCATGTTCGTCGACGTGCTCGTACAGGTTGACGTGCCGCAGCCGCTGGTCTCTGTGCCGCAGGAGGCGGTGCGGCCCTCGGGCGAGATGTTCGTGATGCGGGATGACAAGCTGGTGATCATGCATCCGCGGCCGTTCCATGCAGGCGGCGGCCTGATCGCCTTCAAGGAGACGGACAGCGGCCTGCTGCCGACCGACCGGGTCGTCACCAGCCAACTCGCGAATCCCCGGGAAGGCATGCAACTGGTGGAGGCAGCCCCGTGAGGTCGATCATCGCCTGGACGGTTCACAACACGCCTGCCATGAACGTGCTGGTCTTCGCCGTGATGATCATCGGCTGGATCAGCTTCTCCTCGATGCGCCGCGAGGCGTTTCCGGAGTTCGATCTGGAGATCGCGCTGGTGAGCGTGCCCTATCCGGGTGCCACGCCGGAGGAGGTCGAGGAGGGCATCTGCCAGAAGGTGGAAGAGGCCTGCCGCAGCGTGGTGGGCATCAAGAAGATCACGAGCATCGCCCGCGAAGGGATGGGTTTTTGCGTCTTCGAGATGACCGATGGGGTCAAGGATCCGCAGCGAGTGGTGGGGGAAATTCGCTCCGAGGTCGAGCGAATTCCGAGCATGCCCGAACTGGCCGAGGATCCGAAGGTGGAGCAGGTGACGCTTCGCGAGCCGGCCATCAAGGTGGGTGTCGTGGCACCGCCGTCGGTCGGCAGCGACGAGCGGTCGGAGCTGCAGCTGCGAGACGTCGCCGAGCGGGTGCGTGACGACCTGCTGGCACTGCCGACGGTGTCGGCGGCCAACATCGGCGGTGCCAAGGATTACGAGATCACGATCGAGATCTCAGAAGACACGCTCCGCAAGCACGGCCTGTCGCTCAAGGCGGTCGCCGACATCGTGCGGAAGGAAAACCTGGAACTCCCCGGCGGCACGATCCGCAGCGAGGGGGGCGAGATTCTGCTCCGCGGCAAGAACAAGCAGTATCTCGGCGAGGATATCGCCAAGCTGCCGCTCGTGACGCGGCCCGACGGCCTCGTGCTCACCGTTGGCGATCTGGGGACGGTGCGGGACGGCTTCGTCGACGTCGCCGGGCGGGACCGGATCAACGGTCGCCCCGGCTTGATGGTCTCCATCGACCGCAGTTCGGGGGAGGACCTGCTGGCGATGGTGGCGGCGGTGAAGAAGTATGTCGCCGAGGCGCAACTGCCTCCGGGCTATGACCTGGTCACCTGGGCCGACGCTTCCGTCGACGTCCGCGAACGGCTCGACATGCTGCTCTCCAACGGTACTCAGGGTCTGGCGATCGTGTTCGTGCTGCTGGCCCTCTTTTTTGACCTCAAGATCGGGTTCTGGGTGGCGATGGGCGTGCCCGTCTCGATGCTCGGCACTGGGGCGCTCATGTTCGCCGGCGACCAAACGCTCAACATGCTCTCGATGTTTGCCTTCCTGATGGCCGTGGGCATCGACGTCGACGACGCGATCGTGGTCAGCGACAACGTCGAACGCCACCGCAAGATGGGGAAGGGGC
>CANHYS010000462.1 GCA_947464585.1 Planctomycetaceae bacterium
ACCTCTGCCACCAGCGGACGAAACTGCTCCACGGTGATGTTGTAGACCAACATCCGCGGACGCGAGACGAGCACGCACACCGCCACGCACAGGACGAACAGAAACGCCAGCACGGGCCAGCTCCATGGTGAGCCTCCGGTCACCGGCACCAGCAGCGCTAATGGCCCCACCACCGCCAGCCCCGACACGGCCGCAGCCAGTATCACCCCATCGAAGACACCCGACACGGCCAACGGCCTCCGACGCAGATGCGCCCAGGCGAGCACCAGGAGATAGCAGCCCAGCGGCAGGAGGGCGATCCATGGTGCGGGCGTGGCGGGCGATGTGGTCATGTCACTTCAGGTGGAGCACTTCCAGGAATCCGCGAGTCTTCTCCGCGCTATCGGGCCAACGCCATCCATGCCAGCAGCAGCAACCATGCCGCCTCGATCACGGCCGCTGCAACGAAGGCCCATGAACAACCAGTCCAACCAGTCCAACCAGGCCATTCAGACCGCGTCGGGGACCACGAATGCGAGGTCGCGGGAGAACGCGTCGCCGAAGTCGTAGACGTCATGGAAGTCCTCCCGCTTGTCGCGTCGTGTTTTTCGCATCTGGCCGATCTCGATCATGCTGAACACGATCTCGCCGAAATCACTCGTGGCGTGCACGCCCCAGGTGCCCAACACCGTGGGGGCCATGAAGCCATACTGCTGGAGGGCATACTGCCGAGCCGCCTCGCAGAGCTCCTGGCCGCTGACATGCCGCTCCGCCTGACGCCGCCGCGGGCGGCCCTTGCCCCGGCCCGGAGCACGAGGCCCCGCACCCGCCGGCTGCCCGGCAGATGCCTCGAGGTCCTCAGCAGGAGGTTCGGCCCCCATGCCGAGGTTTTCCTGACCGAAGGCCAGGGACTCGAGCACGAACAGGTAGGCATCAAGTTTGTAGCGTTGGTCCCGCTGGAGCAGTTGGGCCAACGGGTGGGCGGGATCGACGTGCGGCATCACATCCTCGAAACAACGCGGCTGACGAGAGAAGGCCGCAGTATAGCAGCCATGGCCGCCCACGCCGATCACCGGAAATCAGCCGCCGGGACGAAGCTGTGGCGCGATGCCGCCCGCCGCCGGAGGCTGGGCCTGTGGGCCTGCCGACACATCGTCGAGGATGAACTTGTAGCCGAGCGGAGTCACCGGCTTCGAGAAATCGCGAAACATGTCGAGCCCCTTGTCGATCAGGCTCGTCCGCGGATCGAACTGGTAGACATCGCGATCTTGACCGCCCGGCTTGAAGACCTGAATCGCAAATGGCATCAGGTCGCGCGCCTGCAGGATCAGCTCCACCTTGGAGAAGTTGGCGGCATCGGCCTGATACCGAGGGAGCGACTCCAGCCAGATCTGGTCGGTCACGCCGGGAGGCGTGATGAGCCGCATGAAGTAGCGCTTCTTGAGAGTATCGGCCTTGGCGCCGAAGACGAACGGCAGCGGACCGTCGCTGATCGCCTTGCCCTGCATCTCCGGCGGCAGCCGCGTCTCACGCAGCTGCCGTTCGCTGTGCCGAAACTCATAGATGCTCGTGCCGTTGCAGACCCAGTGTTCGCCCGTGTCGCCGGTTCGCTTCTCATACCGCCGCGTCTCGGGATTCCACTGGGTCGACTCCTTCACGCGAAACAGTCCCTTGTCGGGCGCGGCATACTTGATCTCGCCGCTGCTCTCGGAGAACGCCAGCCGCTCGCCGCCGCCATCGGCCGGGCTCCAGGCGTTGTATTCCCACTTATGAAAGGTGCACGACCAGGTCGTGACGGCGGCGTTGCGGGCTTCCCACGCTGCAAGAAGGCGCTCGAGCGCCGCCTGCTGTTCGGGAGAGAGTGGAGCCGGCTGTTGCGGTCCGGCCTGCTGCATGGGACGGGCAGGCTGCTGCTGACCTGCCTGCTGCGGCATGGGCTGGCCGGGCACGGCCGCCACTCGCTGCGGGGCTGCTGCCGGCGCTGCCGGACGCTGCCCTGGCGCAGGCTGCTGAGCCGCTGCCGGAACCGACACCACGCAGGCCAGCCCCCAAGCAGAGAGCATGAGCACCACGACAAGACGTATCGGCATGGTCGGCTGAGGCATGAATCTCACGGCGCAGACTCCGGGCGGCGGATCAGGAAGGGTGGGGAACATAGCACCGGCCGCCCCGCCGGGCGAGAGCGTTTCGGCCCGCTGGAAACAGCCTTTTTCGAGCAGGACAGAGGGCTTCTCGCGTAGACTTGCCGCGCATCCCCGCGACCGTTCAAGAGACCGTTCAAGAGACCGTCCAAGAGACCGTCCAAGAGATCGTCCGTCCAAGGAGCCCCCCGTGCGTGTTGCCGCTTTTTCCGTGAAGCCCTACGACCGTCCCTCGCTGACGGCGGCCTCGACAGGGCTCCCGATCGAATGGGCGTGGTTCGAGCCGCGGCTGGATCGCACCACGGCCCGGCTTGCCGAGGGAGCCACGGCGGTCAACTGCTTCGTGAACGACCAGCTCGATGCCGCCACGCTCGAGATCCTCGCGGGCCTCGGCGTGAAGCTGATCACGCTCCGCTGCGCCGGCTTCAACCAGGTCGACCTGGCCACGGCTGCGCGGCTCGCGCTGCCGGTGGTCCGCGTGCCGGAGTATTCGCCGCACGCCGTCGCGGAGCACACGATCGGCCTCATGCTCACGCTCGACCGTCGGCTGCACAAGGCCTACAACCGGGTCCGCGAAGGCAATTTCTCCCTCGAGGGCCTGCTCGGCTTCGACCTCTTCGGGCGAACGGTCGGCGTGGTGGGCACGGGGCGGATCGGCCACTGCGTGGCGCAGATCATGCTCGGCTTCGGCTGCCGCGTGCTGGCATACGACCCGACGCCCGAGCCCGATCTGGCCGCCCGTGGCGTGATCTTCATGCCGCTCGACGAACTGCTGGCCGCGTCCGACATCGTCACGCTGCACTGTCCACTCAAGCCCACCACGCTTCACCTCATCGACGCGGCGGCGCTCGCGCGGATGAAGCGGGGCGCGATGCTGATCAACACGAGCCGCGGCGGGCTCATCGACACGCCCGCCGTGATCGAGGCGCTCAAGACGGGCCACCTCGGCCATCTGGGGCTCGATGTCTACGAGGAGGAGGCCGATCTCTTCTTCGACGACCACAGCGCTTCGATCATCCAAGACGATGTCTTCTCGCGGCTGCTCACCTTTCCCAACGTGGTGATCACGGCGCATCAGGCGTTCTTCACGCAGAATGCCCTCGACGCCATCGCGGCCCAGACCGTCCGCAACCTCGTGCACTTCGATCG
>CANHYS010000463.1 GCA_947464585.1 Planctomycetaceae bacterium
CGGCCGAGGCCCTGCGGGCCGCCGGCCATCACGACGAAGCCCACAAGGCCATCGACGCCATGGCAACGGGCAAGGATGGCGATGCGGCCAGCCAGTCTGCCGACTATTGGGCGGCGAAGGGGGCGATTCTGGCCGACCGTGGCTGCCCCGCCAGCGAGGTTGCCGCGGCGTTCGAGAAGGCCGTTGCCATCGACCCGGGCCATTCGCACGCCCTGTTTGCGTTGGGCGTTCTCAACGACCGCGCCGGCAACGACGAGGAGGCGCAGGCCTGCTACGAACGTTCGCTCGAACGCTACCCCGCATCCCTGGGAGCGTTGCTCAACCTCGGCATCATGCACGAAGACCGCAATGATTTCGCCAAGGCCCAGCAGTGTTACCGCAGGATTCTCGAATCCATTCCCGACCACCCGCGGGCACGCCTGTTCCTCAAGGATTCCTCCGCGTCGGGTGATCTGCGAACGGAAGAGCAGGAGCAGAAGCAGCGTGACCGCATCGAACAGGTGATGGGCCTCCCGGTCAGCGACTTCGAACTGTCGGTCCGCAGCCGCAATTGCCTGCAGAAAATGGGCATCCACACCCTCGGCGACCTGGCCCGCACCAGCGAGGCGGAAATCCTTGCCAGCAAGAATTTCGGCGAGACCAGCCTGGTCGAGATCAAGGACATGCTGGCCTCCAAGGGACTCACTCTTGGCCAATTCGCAGCGCCGGCCGCCGTGGAAGAACCGGAGCAGGAAATGGCAGAGCCCTCGGCCGACGAGCAGGAACTGCTGTCACAGCCGATCACCGAACTGAACCTCTCGGTCAGGGCCCGGAAGTGCACCACGAAACTGGGCATCAACCTCATCTCCGAACTCGTCCGCCGCACCGCCGAAGATCTCATGGAATGCAAGAACTTTGGCGTCACCAGCCTCAACGAAGTCCGCGAAAAGCTCACCGAGCGGGGCCTCAAACTCCGCGGCGACTGAGCGGAATTCTTGGTGCAATTCTCGGCGTTTTCAGGCAAAAACCACCCTGCTGAGGGGGTTTTTGTTTGCGTTTGCCCACGGTTCCCGGTACCGTGGACTGAGGCAGTTTGGAGGCACGGCTCGAGCGGAGGCCCTGTCCAACTGCTTTCACAACCGGAAAGCACCAGCGGATGACCTCAGCCAGCCTCAAGGAAAAGCCTGTCCGCGATCTTGCCCGCCTCGCCAAGCAGCACGGCGTTGCTGGCTGGCATGCCATGCGAAAGGACCAGCTCATCCGAGCCTTGGTCCGCAAGGCCCGGTCGCGGCCGCCGGTTGTGGCAGCCGCCCGAGGTACCACGATGTCGATGCGGGCGGGCAGCCGTGACGGCCACAGCGCCGGGCCGACAGCCTCGGTCGGACTGCACGCCAGTGTGCCTCCTGCTGGAACTCCCCGGGCCGTGGCCCAACCCCAGGATCCTGCCGTCGCCCTTCGTCTGCAGCAGGCTCGCGAGCGACTGCTCAAGGCCAAGAATCTGGCCACGCCGCCCGAGGGGGGCCGGTCACCCCGTCCGGTACGGGATCGCATGGTGTTGATGGTACGGGGACCGCACTGGCTCCACGTTTTTTGGGAGCTGACAACCCGCAGCATCGCCCGCGCCCAGGCGGCGCTCGGACAGGAATGGCACGGCGCCCGGCCGACCCTGCGGCTGATCGAACTGGAAAGCGGTCTCAATGCATCCCCGTCGGAGCGCGTGGTCCGCGAGATCGCGGTGCATGGCGGGGTCAAAAACTGGTTCATCGACATCCGCGAACCGCACCGCTACCGGTGCGAGATCGGCTATCTGGCGATCTCCGGTCGGTTTCACGCCTTGGCGCGAAGCAACGCCGTCACCATGCCGAACAGCCCGCAAGGCGACACGCTCGACGCGCACTGGGGCGAGATCGTCGATGACTGCGAGCGGATCTACGCGATGAGCGGTGGCTTCACGGCCGAACACTCGAGCGAAGAACTGCAGCAACTCTTCGAGGAACGTCTCCGCAGGCCGATGGGGCCGCCGGCGGCCCGCAGTAGCGGCGCGGAGGAGGATGAGGGCGAAGATGGCGTGCCGTCCTTCGAACTCGAGGTCGATGCGGAAATGGTCGTTTATGGCGTGACGCAGCCTGGCGCCTACCTCACCTTGCAAGGTGAGCCGGTGAAGGTGCATGCTGATGGCACGTTCCGAGTGCGGGTGGAAATGCCCAACCGGAGACAGGTCCTGCCGATCGTTGCCAGCACGGCCGACGGTGCCTCGCGACAGACCGTGGTGATGGCGGTGGAACGCAACACCAAGTCGATGGGACCGGCGGGGCGCGATCAGCAGGAGTAACAGCCAGCAGAAGGAGCGTGCGGCGATACGTTTTCTGTCATGTTCGTGATGCGTCGATCCATGTCGGTGAGCTCTTAACGAGGCTCGTTGGGGGCCGATCAATGGCTCCGGTCGCGTGTACAGCCGAAGGCTTCCGACCTCGTGTCGGGCACCGCTCGGATCACATGCCCCGGGTCCAAGGCACCCCCGTCTGTTTTTAAAACGAGCTCTCCGCATCACACGGCGCCACGGCATTACGGTGGAAAACGTATCGCCGCCTGCTTTTCCTGTACGCGGCCCAGGTTCCCTCGCTCGCGCGTCGGGCTTGCATGAGGAGGACGGTTTGCGTCCCTCCCTCCTTCGACCTACCGGCGCGGGCCGCGGGCGGCCTGCTGGGTCGCCCATGCCTCGAAGAGCGGCTGGGGCTGGCCGCGAAACACGTTGGCAAACGCCTGGTCGAAGGGCGTGCCCGCGTCGAGCTGCCCGACGAGCGATTCCAGCCGGCTGACACTCGGCATGATCGCGCCGATGAAACCACCGCCTACCGTGGTCATCGCCACCGGATCGCCATGGCCGGCGAAGAAGTCGGCCGGCGAGCCGCACCGTTGCACCGCCGCCGGCAGATCACGCCGCCAAGTCTCCACGAGGTCCGCCTTTGGTTCGAATTTCATCGCGACCGCGCGGCCAGCCCCTTTTGCAAACCAGGCCGGCACACCCCGACCGAGCAGGGCGGCCGTGGTCATCTGTTCGGCGAGGAGGGCACGGGCATCGGCCGAGCCATCGTTCTTGCCTGACGAAGGCTTGTCGCCAGAAGACTTGTCTGCAGCAGGCGGTATGACCGCGGCATAGACGACGTCGCCCAGCACACCCGCTCCTGCCGTCACGCCCTTGGGACGGTCGTCGGAAAACACGGTCTGCCAAAAGCCCGAAAGGTCGTACCCCTTGGCGAAGCCGTACGCGACGATGCCGCCTTTGA
>CANHYS010000464.1 GCA_947464585.1 Planctomycetaceae bacterium
GAACGCGAGGAGGATGAAGGCTGCACCAATGGAATTCCCGTGCTGGAACATCGATCCCAGCTGGCTCATGGCGGTCATCGGTGTCGCGTATGCAGGGATCGCGATACCCGTCATCACCAACGGCGACCAAGGATTGTCGTGCGCCATGGAACGCTGCAGCGATCCTGTCGGCAGAAGCACGGCCAGCAGGCCGACCCCCAGGATTCCGATGCCAATCAGGCCAGCGGTGGGGCCAACCGCCTCGTGAGCCATTTCAACCGCGATGGCAAGGATGCGTTTGATCCCGTGCGGCGGCGCCGGGGGCTCCGGCACGTGCACCTCCGTGTCAGGGTAGAGCCAGTCGAAGATTGCCCCGGAGAGCGTCACGACGACCAGCGAGCAGCAGGCGAACGCCAGAATCGTGAATGGCTTCGACAACGTGAGGCCGTAGAGCAGCGATAACGGATCGAAGAGGGGGCTGGAGAGGGCGAACGCGAAGATCGTTCCAATCGCGATGCCACTGGCACGCAGCTGCCTGCAGATCGGAATCACCCCCAGCGAACAACCCGGCAACAGCATGCCGATGAGCCAGGACTGCACCAGGGACGACAGGGAATTCGAGCCGAACAGACGTTTCGTATCAGCATGACCCATCAGCCGGCTCAGCATCCCGGTGATGCACAGGCCGGTGAAAATGAACGGTGATCCCTGCAGCAAGGCCTGAATCATCCGAAGCACCGCGCCCCAGGCGAGTTCGATCATGGCTGGTCCTCCGATGGGATGTCGGGCGGCAGCAACGCATCGGCGTCCGACAGCGTCTTCATAGCATCCGCCCACGTCGTCGAAAGGGTCTTCTGATGGCTAGCAGCCTTCTCTCCGGCATCCGCAAACGACTGCAGTTCTCGGGCCAGAGTGCGCGACGCGTCGTTCACGCGTTCCCAGTCACGTCGTCCCAGCTCGGTGTCGGCAGCCAGTTCCGGAAGCCAGCGAACGATATCCAGCGCGTGCTGCCGCTGGAGCTCCCATTGCGGCCCCTCGAGCATGCCCGACGTCAATACGCCGCCGCGATGGCCGATGTCGACGACCGCCCTGCGAAACGTGCGTGGATGGTGCTCCGGCAACGTATGGGCGTCCTCTTCATGATTGCCGGCCGGCCCGGCGCAACCGCCGGCCGTCATCACGCCGAGGATCAGCATGGTCGCACCCAGGAACGTGCAGCCACGCTGGCATCTCATGACCATGTCGGCGCCTCCACTCCCTGCAACAGCTGCCTGATGAGACTCTCCGTATCGCCTCGTTCCGCGCCCAGCCTCACCGAAAGAACGGGCACCGCCACCTGCTGAACGTCGTCGGGAGTCACGAACTGCCGCCCGGACAGGTAGGCCCACGCCTGTGCCGCGCGCTGCCACGTCAGCAGTCCGCGTGGACTCACCCCAAGGGGAATGTCACGGTGATTCCGCGTCGATGCCGCCAGGGTGACCAGGTAGTCCTGCACGGGCTGAGTGACCGGAATCGACGCCACGGTCGCCTGCATCGCCACCAGTTGACCGGCCTCGAGAATGGGACCGCCATCATCGTGGCGGGGCCCGGCGGCATCCGCCACCGCCGCCGCGAGCATCGCTCGCTCGTCGTCGCGATGCGGATAGCCAATCTCGAGCTTCATGGCAAAGCGGTCGAGCTGCGCTTCGGGGAGGGGATAGGTTCCATGCTGCTCGTGGGGATTCTGCGTGGCGATCACGAAGAACGCCTCGGCGAGCCCGAAGCGTTCGGCATCGACCGTCACCTGCCGTTCCGCCATGGCTTCCAACAGTGCGCTCTGGGTGCGGGGCGTCGCCCGATTGATCTCGTCGGCGAGGAGGATGTCGGAAAAGACGGGACCACGGCGGAATTCGAACTCCCGATCCTTCTGGTTGAAGATGTTGAAGCCGGTGATGTCGCTCGGCAGAAGGTCGGGCGTGCACTGGATGCGGGCGAACCGACCACCGACCGCGTCGGCCAGCGCCTTGGCAAGCGTCGTCTTGCCGAGGCCGGGCCGATCCTCCAGGAGCAGATGACCACGGGCCAGCAAGCAGACGAGCACATACTGGACGACGTCACGCTTCCCCTTGAGCACATCGTTGAGCCGGTTCCGAACCGCTTCCACGCGATCGAGAGCGGCGGTCATATCGTTGCATGCGGGAACGGTCACGATAACTCCTTATTCACGTGTTTACCGGCATTCGGCGGCGCTGCAAATCGTTCCAGAGACATGACCGCCATGAGGTGTTTCCACGACCAGATCCGTCCCGCCGAGCGACAGGCTTCCTCAGCCTTTCCGCCCGCGAAGGCCGGCGCGTAGAGCGCCTGGTCGGCAAGCCGAACGAAGGCCGTGATCTCGTCGGACAGCGGTCGGATCGACGGCGCGGCCACGACCATCCGCTCCGACACCTCGGCAAGCCAGCGGGAAGGAGTGGCGTAACTGGGTCGGGGAAGGCCGGCCCTGGCGCAACGCCGCTCGAGCAGTCCCAGCATCCTGACCACTGCCACGCGATCATCGCGTTGATGCCACAGCCTCCATGCGGCCTCGTCGATCGTGTCGGCGATCACCGCCCTGCGATGCACGAACAGCGCGATTCCAACGCAGACCGCCAGGGCGAGCCAAGGGTTGCGTGCGACGAATCCGCCAAGGGCCATGAACGGCTTCAGGATTGTCTCTGCAAGGGTGAGCGGCGGGGCCAGAACGACGTAGCCCGGCGTGGGATCCAGTGTCATCCAATGTCCCGGGCCCGCATACACTTCCACCCAGAAGTGGACGTCCGCGGGCATCACAGGCGTATGGTCGGAACGGCCGTCGTAGCGTCGTGGATCTGCGTAAAAGCCGCTCGCAAGGCGGGCTGTGTATCCCAGCGAACGCAGTGCCCAGACGGCGGCGCCGGCGAAAAGGTAGTCGGGGCCGCATCGGCTGACGAGCAGGAAGTCGGCCACGCTGTGGGTGCTGTCGCTGGAGACGGCCGCGGTCGCGTCGAGCACATACCCCGACCGTACGCGGTCGATGACCCGCTCGACCTGCCGCCACCCGACCGGCACGCCCTCCACCCACGATTCGGCAAGCGTCCGCACCTGTGCCGAACGGGCATCGTCGCCGAATTGACGGCACTGTTCCGCTCCTCCTTGGAAATAGGGACGGGTGCGTGCAAACAGCCGGGGGTCTACCATCCGCGACTGCACGTGGACGGTCAGCAGATCGGGCAGTTTTGGCTGGTCGATGCCGATCACCCCCGGTCGCTCCCATCGGAAAAAATC
>CANHYS010000465.1 GCA_947464585.1 Planctomycetaceae bacterium
GTTCGTGCTCGTGGAGCACTGGGCCTCGCAGGAGGCTCTCGACCAGCATCGTCTGGCCGATGCCTACAGCACGATTTACAAGCCCCACGTGATGCCGCTCATCGAACGCGAAGGGGGTCCCGCGACCCTCCTTGACTGAAAATAGACTGAAAAGAGGGACGGGAGCAATTTTCCCGATTTGTTTCGGGCGAGTACGATCATCGGTGGAGATTTAAAAATCGCTCCCGTCCCTCTTTTCTGCCCCCCATGATCCTCCTCATCGACAACTACGATTCGTTCACGTGGAACCTCGTCCAACGGCTCGGGGAGGTTGCTCCCGCGATTCCCGTCGAGGTCCATCGCAACGACGAGATCACCGGTGGCCAGATCGCCGCCAAGGCACCCAGCCACATCGTGATCTCCCCGGGCCCCTGCACTCCCGACGAGGCAGGCATTTCCTGCGAGGTGGTTCGCCGCTTCGCTGGACGGATGCCGATCCTCGGCGTCTGCCTCGGCCATCAGTCGATCGGACAGGTGTTTGGCGGCACGATCGTGCGTGCCCAGCGGCCTATGCACGGCAAAGTCGATCAGATCGAACACTCGGGGCACGGACTCTTCGCTGGGCTGCCGAGTCCGATCGAGGCGACCCGTTACCACAGCCTCGTCATCGATCCGCCCACGCTTCCCCGCGACTTCGAGGTGGATGCCTGGTCGACCGCGCCCGACGGGAGCCGCGAGATCATGGCGATCCGCCACCGCACGCTGCCCATCTACGGCGTGCAGTTTCACCCGGAAAGCTTCCTCACGCCGGCGGGCTACGATCTGCTGCGCGGATTTTTGGGCAGCCGCGTGGTGTCGGCATGATCGAACTGTCGGAGGCGCTGTCCCTCGTCGAGCGGGCCGCCACACCACTGCCGCCACGCCGCATGCCCCTGCTCGAAGCCTGCGGCCGCGTGATCGCCGCGGGGATCGTGTCGGACGTCGATTCGCCCCCCTGGGATCGGGCGATGATGGATGGCTTCGCCGTGAGGGGCGAGGATTTTTCAGCAGGTGCGCCGGAGGTCGTCGAACTCGACGTGGCGGTCGACCTCGCCGCCGGCGATGTCACATCGCTCGCGATTGGTCGCGGGGCGTGCGGCCGGATCATGACCGGCGCACCGATTCCGGCGGGGGCCGATGCGATCATCCCTGTTGAATCGGCCGTGGACGGCACCGCAAACGTGCATGCGGGCGGCAGGGTGCGGTTGCGGGACGAGCGGTTTCGCCTCGGGCAGCACATCGCCAGACGGGGCGCCGCGTTTCGCCGTGGACAGGAGGTGCTCTCCGTCGGCATGACGCTCGGCAGCGCCGAGATCGGGCTGGCGGCGGAGGCCGGGGCCACGCACGTGCTGGTCCCGCCGCGGGTCCGCGTTGCGATCGTCTCCACGGGAAGCGAACTCGTGCCGCCCGCCGCGATGCCGGCCTTCGGACAGACCCGCAATTCCAACGGCCCGATGATCGCCGCCGCAGTGCACCTGCTCGGGGCTGAGCCGATTCCGCTTGGCATCGCGGGTGACCGGCCGGAGGCGATCCGGGCGGCGGTCGCTCAAGGGTTGGCTGCCGACGTGCTGGTGCTGTCGGGCGGCGTGTCGGCGGGCGACCTCGACCTCGTGCCGGAGATCTTCCGGCAGTGTGGCGTGGAAAAGATCTTTCACAAGGTGCGGCTCAAGCCAGGCAAGCCCGTCTGGTTTGGGATCCTCCGACGAGAGGATGCTGCGCCGACGATCGTCTTCGGCCTGCCGGGCAACCCGGCGAGCAGCCTCGTCTGCTTCGAGCTTTTCGCAAGGCCGGCGATCGCGATCCTCGCGGGAGAGCCTCGCGAGGCCTGGCATCTTCCACGCCGCGTGGCCAGGCTCACTGCCCCGGCCAAGGCCGCGGCCGACCGGCCGGTCTATCTGCCCTGCCGGCTCAAGGCTTCCGATGGCGGTCTCGCCGCGACGCCGCTGCCGTGGTCGGGCTCATCGGATCTGCTGGGCCTCGCCGGTGCGGCCGGCCTGCTCGCGCTCCCTGCCAGCGGCCGGCGGTACGAGGCAGGGGAAGATGTCGAAGTCGTGCTGCGGCGGTAGGAAGAGATCCCGTCGCTTGCGCTCAGGGCTTCTATGCGACTCGGAATCATCCGTGAGGGGCTGCCCATGTCCCGAGAGCCGGCGTTGCTCGGGCACCGATCCGTCTCAGCGGATTGGTCGGCGCAGGCAGGATGCCGGAGCGCAGTCAGCATCGAGTGAGCGAAGGGCAGGATGCCCGTAGCGAACGTCCGGCGACGGGGCATGGGCAGCCCCGAACCGTCGTCCATGTTTTTCCTTAAGACGGCAGGCTGCGGTGGAAGTGGACGTGCTTCCAATGGCCGGCCTGCTTCTGCCAGAGCCGCGTTTCCTCGGAACAGCGTGTCACCGGCTTGCCGGCCTCGTCGAGCGTCTGCGTGAGGCGAACGTAGGCGACGAGCGCCACGTCGGCGGCGAGCAGCTTCACCGTTGGCGTGGTCATCGTCGTTGTCACGGGCTTCGCGGGCGGCGGCGACTTGCCGTCGGTGGCCGGCGCGGGCAGCTTGAAATAGAACTCGTGAAAGGGAAGCCCCGCCACCAGGTGGCCGCGCGCCTCGGGCTCGAAGCAGGTGATGTCTTCGGCCACCAATTGGCAGTAGGTCTTCCAGTCGCCCGAGGCGACGGCCGTCAGCAGGCGGCGGTTGAGTTCGAGCACTTCGTCGGCAGCGGATGGCATGCTGGTCAGACTCCCGTTGAGATCAAGAGGCAAGAGGAAGGGGAAAGGTGAAGGGGGTAATCAAAAGTCGCGGAAAAGTCGCGGGTTGATCAGGTCGATTCAGCGGGCCGCACCAGACCGAGGGTCACGAGTTTGGCCAGGCACTCGTCCCGTTCGCGGCACCGCTCGAGCGCGGTCCACGCGGGGTCCTGCGCCGCCAGGAAGTCGGCGTGGCCCGCCGGCAGGCCATGCTTTCCCGACCGGGCGGCGAGCCGCTGGATCACTTCGCGGTCGAGCTTCGTGAGCCGCATCGCCTCCAGCCGGTAGTCGACGAACGCCTCCCACACGAGTGGAAAAAGCGGCTGCACGATCTGCTGGCCGATGGTTTCGGCGTAGCGACGGATCTCCAACTGGGCGTGGGAGTCCATTCGCAGCGCCAGGAAGTGCAGGAGGTTGTGGAGATCAATCTTCCAATAGGCTTCGGTGTAGGTGGAGAGAGGCAGATCCTTCCTCGCCTGTTCTCTGGCGATGCCCGCCGCCA
>CANHYS010000466.1 GCA_947464585.1 Planctomycetaceae bacterium
AATGGCAACGCCGGCCGGACGGTCGAGGTGCACGCCTTCCAGCGGCTGCCCGACGGCACGACGATGATCGTCGAGTCGGGGCCGGCCCGCATCATCGAGGTCGCTCGCGACGGCACCCTGCGGCACGAGATCAAGCTGACGGTGAACGAACGGTCGGCACACTCCGATACGCGGAACGCGCGGAAGACCGAGGCCGGCACCTACCTCGTGGCCCACGAGAAGGATGGCGTCGTCCGGGAGTATGACTCCACGGGAAAGGTTATCTGGGAGTTCGACGTGCCGCTCTTCGACAAGCCGAAGAAGGGGGGCCATGGCCCCGAGGCCTTTGGTGATCAGGCCTACTCGGCCGTCAGGCTCGCCAACGGCAACACGCTCATCGGCACCGGCAACGGCCACAGCGTGCTCGAGGTGACGCCTGAGAAGGAGATCGTGTGGAAGATCGAGCAGCACGACCTGCGGGGGATCGTGCTGGCCTGGGTGACGCAGGTGAGCCGTCTCAAGAACGGCAACACGCTGCTGGTCAACTGCCACGCCGGCCCAGAGCAGCCGCAGATCATCGAGGTCACTCCGGAGAAGCAGGTCGTCTGGACGTTCAAGGATTTCCAGACGTTCGGCAATTCCCTGCCGGTGGCGGTGGTGCTGGATCCATGAGGTTCAATCACCAACGGTTCGGCGGCGCGACATGCTGCCTGGTGGCGGTGGCGGCCGTGGTGGCTGGCTGTGGCCCGAGCGGCTCACGTGGCGCAAGCGAATCTGCAGCGACCGTGGTCTCCCATAGCGACGTCGGCGGCCAGATCGCCGCTGTCCGTACGGGTGGAGCCGACGCAGTCGTCGCGGCGGTGCCGCTGACGGATGCCGAATGGGAATCACTCCGTGGCCTGACCGGCCTCCGCGCGCTCGTGCTCGAGCAGGGGAGGGCCGATGATGGCCGGGCGGAGATCCTCGCGACGCTCACGGGCCTCGAGCGGCTGGTCCTCCGCGAGTCGCCGCTCGGCGATGCGGGATTCCGGCGGCTCGCGGAGTGCCCGACGCTCCGTGATGTGAACGTGCCGCAGGCTGCCTGCACCGCCGCGGGCGTGCGGGCACTCGCGCCGCTCGCGGATCTGCGGAGCCTCCGTCTGGGCGGCCCGCAACTCGCAGGGTCGGAGGTTTGTGAGGCGGTCACGTCCCTGCACAAGCTGCGGTCGTTGCATCTCATCGACGTGCCGATCGGTGACGATGGCCTGGCGGTGCTCCAGCGGCTTTCGGGCCTCTGGAATCTCTATCTCGACGGAGCCGGGGTATCGGATGAGGCCTGGGAACGGTATTTTCAAGCCTGCCCTCGGGTGCATGTGCACATCGATCAGGCACATCACGACCGGGATCCTCGCGGTCACCTTCACGAGCAGGCACCATGAAACAAGCGACACCAGCCAGGAGCGAGAGAGGTCGGGGGAATGCGATCGTGCGTCGATTCGCGTGGTTCCTGGTGGTCGTCATGGTCTGTCTGCTCTCGGGGCATTCCGCAGCTGCGCGGACACGCACGGCCGTCGCCCACGACGTGGCCGGGGCGGCAACTGCCTGGCTCGATTCGCTCGACGCTGCCCAGCGGACCCTGGCCTCGAAGCCGTTCGACGATGCCAAGCGGACCGACTGGCATTTCATCCCCAAGCCCACGCGGAAGGGCGTGCAACTCCGCGACATGACCGAGCCGCAGCAGGCGGCCGCCCTCGCGCTGTTGCGTTCGGTTCTGTCGCAGGTGGGCTACGACAAGTCGGTCGCCATCATGGAGCTCGACGAGATCCTGCGGATTCTCGAGGGATCGCGGGCGAAGAACATCCGTGATCCCAAGCGGTATTTCTTCACGATCTTCGGCACGCCTTCGGATGACGGCCCGTGGGCGATCTCCTTCGAGGGGCATCACCTCTCGCTGAACTTCACCGTGCGGGACGGACGGATCGTCGACTCGACGCCACAGTTCATGGGTGCGAATCCGGCCGTGGTGAAGAAGCCACTGCCGAATCTGCCGGTGGCGGGGCACCGCGTGCTCGAAGCGGAGGAGTCGGTCGCCTTCGAACTGGTGCACTCGCTCGACGAGGGACAGCGGGCCAAGGCGATCATCTCGCCTGAGCCGCCGAAGGAAATCCGTGGCGCGGGCGAGCCGCAGCCATCGGGTGAGCCGGCCGTTGGCATCGCGTGGGGCGGCCTTTCCCCATCGCAGCAGGCGGTGCTGAAGCGGCTCGTCGACGTGTATTGCGAGTCGATGCCGGAAGAGGTCATGGCGGAACGGCTGCAGGTGCTCGAAGCAGCCGAGGGCGGTTGGGCCGCAGTGAAATTCGCCTGGGCCGGCAGTCTCAAGCCCGGCGTCGGACACTATTACCGCGTCGAAGGGCCGACGTTCGTCATCGAGCTGTGCAACGTGCAGCCCGATGCCGAAGGGAATCCGGCCAACCACATCCACTGCATGTGGCGTGACCGCACCGGCGATTTTGATTTGCCCGCGCGGGATTGAGGCTCGCCCGCTGGATCCCGGCGCTTGCGCTTCGGGCTTGTATGGTGATGACGGGGGAAATCCCGGCGCTTGCGCTTCGGGCTTGGATGGTGATGACGGGGGAAATCCCGGCGCTTGCGCTTCGGGCTTGGATGGCGATGACTGGGGAATCCCGTCGCTCGCGCTCAGGGCTTGGATGGCGGTATACAAGCCCCCGGCGCGAGCCGGGGGATTCTTTCATAGCGCCATCCGCAATCCCACGTCGTCGTTGCCCTCGACCTTGTCGGTGACAGGGGCGACCGGGCCGCCGTCGTCCTCGCCGTCAGGGCCGACCGAGTAGACGAGCAGCGCGTCGTCGGTCTGCTTCATGACCAGCGGCTGGTCGGCCGTGAAGGGGTCGCGGGATGTAGGTGGCACGAGCTGGGCCGCCAGTTCGTCAAACGTCTCTGGCACCGCGCCCGTTTCGAGTCGCTGCTTCGTGGCAGCGACGAGGGCGCTGGCGGCCCGCTGCCGGGCGACGTCCTGGGCCTGTGCGCGGAAGACGCCCCCCAGCGCCGGCACGAGCAGCGACGACATCATGCCCGGGCTGCGGTCCCAAAGCTCCTTTTCCATGGCGTCGGTCTTCTTTTTCACCTCTGGGTACGGCTCCGACCCGGCAGCCAGCTGCTGGTACTTCCGCATGATCGACCGGTAGCCCGAAAGGTCGGCCTCGAGGAAGAAGACCCGGTAGAGGAGCGTCAGCGGCAGGACGCGCAAGAGAAACGGCTGCCGTGGCTGA
>CANHYS010000467.1 GCA_947464585.1 Planctomycetaceae bacterium
GCGCGTGGGTCGAGCGTGTCGCCCCACTTGGCGACCGGCCCCCAGATCGCCTCGACCCGCTGATGAAACTCCATCACGCGACGGTTGATGTTGCCCCGCATGCCTCGCTGGAAATCGACACCCAGGTAGGTGAGTTCGTCGGGCTGCGTCGCTGACGGGGCCGCCGGGGCGGGCACCGCGCCGGGCGTCTGCGGCCCGGTCGGCAGCGCCATTCCCGGCGGCTGTCCAAACCTTGTGCTCGCCAGCCGTCCTGGGCCTGTGCCCGTCACATTCCCCGTGGTGCGGTCAATGACGAGATCCCGCACGAAGAGTTGCTCGACCGACTTGCCGCCATCCTGCGCGGCCGACTCGCTCTCGATCCGCACGCCACTGCCACATGCGATTCGCGCCACGTCGGGCCGCGCCGCCGGCTGTGGCTGACCAGCTGAGAACTCAATGGGCCTGTTGAATACGACGTCGAGCGAGCCGGCCCGCACGGCCGTGCCACCGCTGACGGTCACCACGCGGTCAACAAAGCGGGCGGTGAGCCCGTCGAAGTCCATGCGTCCCTGCCAGTTCACATCGAGCGAGCCGGGCGGGGCGGCGGCCGCCGGTCCACCCACGATCGCATTCGGTGGCGCTGCTCCACCCGGCGACATGCCACCGGTGAATCCAAACGACTCGAATCCGCCCACGCCGGCGGCCAGTGGCACCTTCAGCCTGCCGGCGCCGTCCACCGTGAGCCGATTCCTGCCCCGATCAAAGTCGATGAGCGGTCCCTGCAGATCGAGCCCCCGTCCGCGGACCTCCGCCGGACGACCCGACACGATCGCCCGCGCGTCGAACCGCGTGGGCCGCGTGAGCTGCATCTGGTCGCCGCGAATCTCCATGCCGGCTTCGGCGGCAACGTCTCGCACCGCGGCTGCAGCCTGTTCACGCGGCTCCTCCACGACGTGCACCTGGCCCTCGAGCGACATCTCCTCGAGTTCGCTCCTGTTGCCCGCCATGCTGACGAGGCCGCGGACAAGTGCCGCAGTGGCCACCATCCTGCCACTGCTGGGGCTCTTCTGGCCATGGGTCTTGGGCGCCCCGGCCGAGCCTTGTGCTGCAACGGCGGCCGACGGCTGCTGTGCGACTCCCAGGGGCGTCGCTATCGCCGGCTCCTGATTGCGGAACCAGACCTCCATGCGATCGGTCCGCGCGGCCAATTGCTCCGCCTCCACCTCCACCATGCCGCGGGCCAGCATCCGCGTCGGCCGCACGCCCGACAGATCGGGGCCAGCGTTCCCCGCATCCACCGCCACGGCAGCCGGCGTCCCGCCGTTCGGCGACGTCGCTTTGGCCAACTCCAGCCAGAGATGCATCTCGGAGCCGCTGAGCCGGCCCTGCGTCTCCACGGCAACCTCTGCATCGCCGGCGATCGACGCCACGTGCCCTTCTCCATCCGGACGCATCCGCAGCCACTTCTGCCAGCGGGCCTGCACAGGCGGCGATCCCGCGGAACGTGTCCGCAGCCAGCCTGGCCCCACGGCCATCAGCGAGCCCGGCGCGGAGGCAGGCCCCGGCACGTAGTCGATCGAGCGGGCCTCCATCTCCGTGCCCCGCGCGACAAGCGACACCGGCTCCTCGCCGTCGAGCAGGATCCGCCGCGTGGCGATCTCATAGCCGAGCCGGGCCGCCCGGGCCTCGAGCCCGGCGCCACTCGACCGGGCAACCACCGGCGTGCCCTTGGCCTGAATCTCGAGCGGCTTCAGCTCCGACTTGCCACCCGAACCACCGGCTGCGGGCTCCTGCCGGCCAAGCATGATCGCCAGCAGTTCACAGGCGAGTTGGTCGGTCGAACCTCCGGGCACCGTGCGGACGACCTCCACCTGATCCTCGCAGGTGATCACATTGGCCGACACATTCAGACAGAGGCCACCACGACAGGTGACGAGCACGGGTGCCGCGTCACCGGCCGAGCCTGGCTCACCACTGGCTCCAGCTGCCGGCTGCTTCTGCCCCGGCAAAAGCCCGCCCTGCATGCCCTCCAGTCGCATCCGCACGTCGCGGTCGAGGCGGATCGAGTCGATGCCGCCAATGCTGGGGCCCTGATCCGATGCTCCCGGGCGTGGCAGCAGTCTCGCCAAGAGTGCCCGACCACTTCCGGTCGACCGTCCATACCGAAACTGAACCATTTCCGCGGTGCGGACCTCGAACTCCTCGAGTTCCACGTCACGGGTGACGATCTCGATGTCGTCGTCGGCGCCAGGAGACGAGGGGGTGCCACGGATCGTCACCTGCCCGCGGAGGCTGCCGCCGATGAGCCGCGCGAGCCGGCCCTGCCGCAGGTCGAGCGGTTCGTCGAACTCGAGCACAGCCCCCTGGGGCACCCGCAGCACGAGTGTCCTCCCCTCGCTGCCGTCGTCCGCCACGCGGTTGCGGTCGGGCAATATCACCAGCGTGCAGGGTACGAGGTTCACCCGGCCGTCAGGCAGCGCCTGATACTGCTTGAAGAGGAGCCGCATCTGCCGGCTCTCCAGCATGATGGGATCCTCGCGTTCCCAGGAGCCCGCCGGAAAGATGTCGCCCAGCGCTGCCAGTCGGCGGTCTGCCCGGGCACGGATCGCGGCGGCCTGCTCGGGAGACAGTTCGAGCGACTGTTGCTCATCGTGTACGCGCGGCTCCACCAACGGCACCACGGTGAGCCGGTGAAAGCCGGCCGCCGCGAGGACGATGAGAAACACCCGCAACGTGCGTCCGAGGCGATGTTCCATGAAATGGTCCGCTGGCGGGAGTCGCCGTCAGGCCCTCCCGAGATTCATGCCTTCGGCGACGCCCGCGCGAGGCGAGGTGTATCCGCCGACAATGCTCTCCCAACCGCCACGGGCCCGGAGCATCCGTTCGACGAGTTCGCGGACCGCGCCGCGACCACCTGGCAGGATGGTCACCACCGTGGCAGCAGCCCGCAATTCCTCGCAGGCGTCGGCGACGGCCGCCCCCACTCCACACCGGGCAACCACCGGCAGATCGGGCAGGTCGTCACCCATGAACGCCGTCTGCTCCCACGACAGTCCGCATTCCCCGATGATCGCTCCGGCAGCGGCGAGCTTGTCATCGACTCCCTGCCGCACGAACTCAATCCCGAGTTCGGCAGCCCGCCGCTCCACGATGCGGCTCGACCGTCCCGTGATGATGCCCGTCCGGCCGCCGGCCCGCTGCCAGCCGCGGATCCCCAGGCCGTCGCGGATGTGGAAGGTCTTCTGCTCCACGCCGTCATCACTCCA
>CANHYS010000468.1 GCA_947464585.1 Planctomycetaceae bacterium
AGGCCTCGGGATCAGGCGACCCCGATTTCACGGTTGCCAAGCTTCATCACCTGCGGGTCCTGGGCCTGATGGGGGTGCTCGGAACCGGCATACACCTTCAGTTTGTCGAGCATGACCCGGCCCAGGCGGCTTTTTGGCAGCATCCGGCGGACAGCCTCTTCAACGATCAGTTCGGGCCGCCGATCCCGACGGTGCTCTGCTGTTTCGGTCTTCAGCCCCTGATAGCCGGTGTACCAGCGGTAGAGCTTCTGCTGCCACTTCTTCCCACTGAAACGCACCTTTTCGGCGTTGATGACCACGACGTAGTCGCCGGTATCAACGTGGGGCGTATAGGTCGGACGATGCTTGCCCATCAGCACCATGGCGATGTCGCTGGCCAGACGGCCCACCACCTTGTCGTTGGCATCGACCAACCACCACCGCTGCTCTACCTCACCCACCTTGGCCATGAACGTCTTCATCTGATGATTCCGTCTGTATCCGCTGCCCAAGGACGAATCCTGTCGGGGCGCCGGGCTTTTTCGTATGTGTTGGGACGGCGAAAAATGCCGTGTTTCAGAGCCCCGAATGCTATCAGCCGGGGAATGGGCCAGCAAGGGGGGGCCGAATCGTGTTGTCAGACTCCGGATTTCCCTCCACACTGCAGCTGTTCGGCCGAAAAAGAGGATCTGGCCACCCCTACCCGGCGTGAGGCCACCGCGTGGAATTCAAGATCGACCTCGATGTATTCGCCGGGCCCATGGACCTGCTGCTCTACCTCGTGAAACGCCACGAGGTCGACATCACGCAGGTGCCGCTCGCGAAGATCGCCGAGGAGTTCGTCGCCTACCTCGACGTGCTCGAGGACCTTGCCATCGACCAGGTGGGGGAATTCGTCGACCTCGCGAGCCTGCTCCTGGAGATCAAGGCCCGGGAACTGGTGCCGCGGCCCGAAGAAACTGAGGACCCGGTCGAGCCGATCCGCGAGGAGCTCGTCAGCCGACTGCTCGAATACAAGCAATACCGCGACGCGGCCGTGCTGCTCGAAGACCGCGCCCGGGAGTGGGAGCTCCGGTTTCCCCGCGTCGCCACCGATGAGACCGGTCCGCGTGGCGGGCCGGCGGCCGAGGTCACGATCGGCGACGTGCATGTCTGGGACCTCGTCGGGGCATTGGCGAGGGTGATGCGAAAGCGGGAGAAACGCCGCCCCCGACAGATCGTCCAGGACGACACCCCGATCGAGGTGCACATCGACCGAGTTGAAACGCTCGTGGCAGAGAAAGGGAGGGTCTCTTTCTCGGAGCTCTTCGACGCCGACATGCCGCGGACGCGAATCGTGGGTATCTTTCTGGCGGTGCTGGAACTGGTGCGTCGCGGCAGACTCCGTACGCGGCAGGATCGGATCTTCGACGAGATCTGGCTCGAACCGGCGCCGCCCTCGGTCGTTTTACCCACCGCCACACCGGCGGCCGGGCCGGCCCCGTCCGACCTGCCCAGAGAGACCGCATGATCGAAAACGCACCGGTTCGCAGCTTCGTCCACAAGGGGCTCACCGTGGAGGGTTATTCCCGCGCGGCCGTTCAGAGCTACTGGCGGATTCCCGAACTGAAGCTGGGCTTCGATCTGGGTGGGCAACCGTGGAGTTTCATGGCCACGAGCACGTGGTTCATCACCCATACCCACCTCGATCACATCGCGGCGTTGCCTGTCTATGTCGCCCGGCGACGGATGATGAAGATGGAACCTCCCACCATCTACCTTCCCGAGACGGCGATCGAGCCGATCGAGAAGCTGCTCAAGGCCGTCTCCCGGCTCGACCGGGGCCGGCTGCCCTGCACGCTTCTTCCCGCACGGCCCGGCGACGAGATCGAACTCTCGCGGGAGCATGTCGTCACCGTCTCGGGCACCACCCACACCCTGCCGAGCGTGGGCTACGTCGTCTGGGAACGCCGCCGGAAGCTCAAGCACGAATACCACGGACTCCCCGGCGAGAAGATCCGCGACCTGCGGCTCTCAGGGGTCGACGTGACCCACGAGGTGCGGACGCCACTGGTGGCCTACCTCGGCGACAGTTCGCCCGAGGGGCTCGACCGCTGCCCGGCCATGTATGAGGCGATGATCCTGATCACGGAACTGACCTTCGTCGCCCACAGCCACCGCAAGGAAAAGATCCACAAGTTCGGACACATGCACCTCGACGATCTCCTCGCCCGGAGAGACCGCTTCCACAATGAAGTGGTCATCGCCACCCACTTCTCCACCCGCTACACCGACGACCGCATCCGCCGGATTCTCGGCAAGAAGCTCCCCGACATGCTCGACGGCCGGCTGCAGATGTGGCTGTGAAGACCGAGACAACCGACACCCTGAACACCGTGGGAACTCCCGCCCTGCCACGTGCGGTCTACGTGCACGTGCCGTTCTGCCGCCACCGTTGCGGCTACTGCGACTTCTCGCTCATCGCGGGCCGTGACGATCTCGTCGCGGACTATCTCGCGGCCATCCAGCGGGAACTGACGCGACTCGACGCAGTGCCATATCTGGGTCTGGGCAATGCATGTCTGGAGTTGGCGTCGCTCTACCTCGGCGGCGGCACGCCGTCGCACCTCGGGCCGGACGGACTCAAGCGGCTCTTCGACATCCTCCACACGCGACTGGCGCCCCTGCCGGAGGCCGAGGTCACGATCGAGGCCAATCCGTCTGATGTGACGGAATCGCTGGCCGCAGCCGCCGCGGCCTGTGGCACAACCCGCGTGAGCCTCGGTGCGCAGTCGCTCGATGCGACGACGCTCGCGTCGCTCGACCGCGACCACGCGCCCGACGACGTGCGGCGGGCGGTCGACATCCTGCTCGACCGTGGATTCACGGTGAGCGTCGACCTGATGACGGCGGCGCCGGGCCAGACGCTCGCCGACGTGGAACGGGATCTCGATGCGATTCTTGCTCTCGGCTCGCAGCATCTGTCGGTCTACTGCCTGACGTGGGAGAAAGGCACGCAGTTCGCTTCGCTGAGGAGCCGAGGCACGCTCAAGGCTGCCGATGAATCGCTCGAGCGGGCCATGCTCGAGCGGACGATCGACCGTCTCGAGGCGGCGGGCTTCGAACACTATGAAGTCTCCAACTTTGCCCGGCCGGGTGGCCGCTGCCGCCACAACGAAACCTACTGGGATTGCCGGCCATGGGAGGCGTTCGGGCCGGGCGCCGCCCGATTCGACGGCCGGGCGCGGACCACCAATCACCGCAGCACGACGACGTGGATGCGGCGC
>CANHYS010000469.1 GCA_947464585.1 Planctomycetaceae bacterium
TCAGCCAGGTGCGATCAAGGATGTCGTCGCTGCGAAGCAGGATGGCGAACTGATCGGCGGCTATTTCGCTGCTGCGTTCGACGAGACGGCCGCAGCGAAGCGGGCCGCGGTTGCAGCCGCACGGAGAGCCCGCGACGACCTCGCCGAGAAGCCGCAGGAGATCATGGTGATGCGGGAGTTACCGCAGCCGAAAACGGCCTTCGTGCTTAACCGCGGCGACTACGACAAGCGCGGCGAACCGGTCGAGCCGGGTACGCCGGCGGCCCTTCCACCCTTCCCTGCCGATCAGCCGCGCAATCGTCTGGGGCTCGCGCGATGGCTCACCGATCCCGACCATCCGCTCCTGGCGCGGGTGACCGTTAATCGCATCTGGCAGTCGCTCTTCGGCCTCGGACTCGTGAAGAGCCCCGAGGATCTCGGGAGCCAGTCGACGCGGCCCGAATACCCCGAACTGCTTGACTGGCTTGCGTGGGAGTTTTCGCACGGCTTTGATGACGGCCCGGCCGGCGCCGCCTGGGACATGAAGCGGCTCCTCAAGACGATCATGCTCTCCGAGACCTACCGGCAGCGGAGCATCGCCGCTGCCCAGGTGATGGCCGACGATCCGCTCAATCTCTGGCTGGCCCGCGGCCCTCGCCATCGGCTGCCGGCGGAAATGATCCGTGATGGAGCCCTCGCCGCATGCGGGCTATTGGTAGACAAGTCTGGCGGACCTCCGGTGAACACCTACGACCTGCCGGAATCGTTTAAGCCCGCCGCGGCCGGCAAAGGAGAAGCCCTCTACCGCCGCAGCCTCTATACGTTCTGGAGGCGAACCGGCCCCGCCCCGATGCTCGAGAGCTTCGACGTGCCGAAGCGCGTGGTCTGTGTGGCGAAACGGGATGCCACCAATACTCCCCTCCACGCCTTCGTGCTGATGAATGGGCCGCAGTTCGTCGAGGCCTCGCGGGTGCTCGCCGAAACGCTGCTGGCCGAGTCTTCCGGTCGGACCGACGATGCCTTGGCACGGGCGTTTGAACTACTGACGAGCCGCCGCCCAGACGATGAAGAGATGGCGATCATGCGGCGGATGCATGCGGAACAGGCTGAGTGGTATCACTGCCGCCCCGAGGAAGCCTTCGCTGTGGTGGGAGTCGGTGACAAAAAGCCGTCGACGACCCTGTGGGCGACCGACGTCGCGGCGCTGGCGGGCGTGATCAATGCACTGATGAATTACGACGGCTGCGTCGTGAAGAGGTGATCTGATGCAGGCATATCCAATGAATCATCTCAATCGGCGGGAGTGGCTCAGCTCGTTTGGCATGGGGCTTGGCGGCATGGCGCTGGCCGACATGCTCGGGCGGACGGCCTCCGCCGAGGCAACGGCAGCGGATGGTGCCGCTGGCGTGCTGGGTGGGTTTCATTTTCCGCCGAAGGCCAAGCGGGTGATCTACCTGTTTCAGTCGGGCGGACCGTCGCAGCTCGACCTCTACGACCACAAGCCCTTGCTCGTTGAGAAGAGTGGCGAGCAACTGCCCGACACCGTTCGCGGTGGCCAGCGGCTCACCGGCATGTCGGGCAACCAGAGCTCGATTCCGCTGGTCGGCTCCCCGTTCAAGTTCTCGCAATATGGCGATTCCGGCGCCTGGCTCAGCGAGCTACTGCCGCACACGGCGAAGATTGCCGACAAGCTCTGCTTCGTCCGCACGATGTACACCGAGAGCATCAATCACGGCCCGGGTGTGACGTTCATGCAGAGCGGCTCGCAGATTCCAGGGCGGCCGAGCATCGGCGCCTGGCTCGACTACGGCCTCGGTAATGTGCACGACGACTTGCCGTCGTTCGTGGTGCTGGTCACGAAGGACAAGGGCGGCCAGCCGCTCATGTCGCATCTCTGGGGCGCGGGCTTTCTGCCGACCAAGCACCAGGCGGTGCGGTTTCGTTCCGGCGGCGACCCTGTGCTCTACGTCAACAATCCCGCGGGCGTGTCGCCGGAGAATCGTCGGCAGCTGCTCGATGGCCTGCGTCAGCTGCACGAACATGAGTTTGCCAGCATCCCCGACGCCGAGATCACGGCCCGGATCGCCAACTACGAGATGGCCTTCCGCATGCAGTCGAGCGTGCCGGAGGTGACCAACTTCTCCGATGAGCCGGCCCACGTGCTCGAGCAATACGGGCCCGATGCGAAGAACCCCGGCACGTTCGCGGCCAACTGCGTGCTCGCGCGGCGGCTGGCCGAGCGAGGCGTGCGGTTCATCCAGCTCTACCACCAGGACTGGGACCATCACGGTGGGTTAAAGGGCGGCATCAAACGCGAGTGCCAGCAGACCGACCAGCCGGCGGCGGCTTTGGTGCAGGACCTGGCCGATCGGGGCATGCTTGACGACACGCTCGTGATCTGGGGCGGCGAGTTTGGCCGCACGAACTACTGCCAGGGCCTCTACACGCCTGGGAATGACTTCGGCCGCGACCACCATCCGCGCTGCTTCACGACCTGGATGGCGGGCGGCGGCATCAAGCCCGGCACCACCTACGGCGAGACCTGCGAGTACGGCTACAACGTCGTGAAGGACGGCGTGCACGTGCACGATTTTCATGCGACGCTCCTCCACCTGCTCGGCATCGACCACGAGCGGCTCACCTACAAATTCCAGGGCCGCCGCTACCGGCTCACGGATGTGCACGGAAAGATCGTGAAGGGCATCCTGGCATAACATCACTACTCAGCAAATGCGTTGGAGAAATGCCCGCGATCGCGTTGGGAGCGGTCATACAAGCCCTAAGCGCAAGCGACGGGATCGGCACGACGATCGACGCGACGCCATGTCTGGCATCTGATCCCCCGGCTTACGCCGGGGGCTTGTATTGGGGAGCGGTCATAGAAGCCCTGAGCGTAAGCGACGGGATTCCTTTCCTGCGATCCGCCAGGCTGGTCTGCCCGGTTTTATTACGGCCTGGCCGGCACCGTTGGTGGCACGCCGTGGGCGGTCTGGCGTTCCATCGCGCAGTCGGCATCGAGCGGTACGGCTGTGCCGGTCTGGTCGACGGGATGTGTGAAGAGATACCGCCAGACCGGTTCGTGAATGAGGCCGCCGGCGGCGTTCTTGACGGACGAACCCCCGGGTACCACGGTCGTGTGGGCGCGGCCCGGATTCTTGTCGACGTCGGCGGTGGTGATGAGCCGACGCGTGTTGCCGTAGGGAGACGGCACCTCGTCCACGTTCACCACCGGCCCAAACTCATTCAAGCGGAGCA
>CANHYS010000470.1 GCA_947464585.1 Planctomycetaceae bacterium
TATCATGGGATTCATGAGTACGACAACAAACGATGGGCAGGGCCGACACGGCCCAGTGTGGCGGCAGCGGTGCACAGTTCTTGCGCTGGCGATGATGGCGGGGCTGGCAGCAGTGCCCGCGGTGGGCCAGCCGCCCGAGGCCACGCCAGTGCCCGCCTCGGCCGCTGATCCGATCCGGGCGATGGAGGCCGAGGCCGAGGCAACGGGGAAGGCCGCGTGGGGACACTGGGGCGACCAGTCTGGCCGCTTCATTTCGTGGTCCAACCATTCCAACCGGCTGATCCCGGTCTACACGTTCGGCACGCTGCTCGACGGTGTAGCTGGGCCGCATAGTCCCTACCGCGATGCCGCACGGCTCACGAGCCTCTACGGCCGCCTGCCCGACGACACGCTCAATCCGGAGGCTGACTACTTCGATCAGACCGACATCCATCGGCTCCAACTCATGGCGGCCGAGGCCGGCAAGAAATACATCGTGCTGGTGGTCTTTGACGGCATGGACTGGACGACCACGCGGACGGCCGCGATCGCCGCGCAAGGCAAGGTGGCCTACGACTCTGGCCGTGGCACGGGCCTTGGGTTCCAGGACTACCGAGGCGCGCCGACCGATTTTGGTTTTTGTGTCACAAGCCCGGCCAACGACGGGACGAAGGTCGACGTCGACGCCCAGGCCGTGAAGAATCCCGGCGGCGAGACGCCTGGTGGCTACGACCATCGCCGCGGCGGCCAGACCCCGTGGGCAAAGCTGCCTGACTTCCGCTACCTGATCGGCCGCGACCGTAGCCGGCCGCATGCCGTCACCGATTCGGCCGCCTCGGCCACGTCGCTGTGCACCGGTCGCAAGACCTACAACGACGCCATCAACGTCGACGTCGCCGGCCGCCACATCGAGCCGATCGCCCGCACGCTCCAGGCCCGGGGCTATGCGGTGGGGGCGGTAACGAGCGTGCCGGTGTCGCATGCGACGCCCGCCTGCAGCTATGCCAACAATGTCACGCGGGACGACTACCAGGACATCGCCCGTGACATGCTCGGCCAGCCTTCGATCTCCCACCGCACCGAGCCGCTCGCCGGGCTCGACGTGTTGATCGGGGCGGGCTTCGGCGTGCGGGGGGACATAACGAGCGACAGGGATCAGGGGGCGAACTTCGAGCCGGGTGGAAAATACGTCGCCGACTCGACGCTCGCCGCGATCGACGCGAAAAAGGGGGGCCGCTACCGGCTGGCCCTTCGCACCTTCGGCCAGGCCGGCGATGAGGTGCTGGCGGTCGCCGCAGAGGACGCGATCAAGCGGAAGCTCCGGCTCTTCGGGCTCTTCGGCGTGACCGAGGGCAATCTGCCCTACCAGACGGCCGACGGCGATTTCGATCCCGTGGGCTGCCGGCCCGAGCAGCAGGCGTCGGCCGACCGGCTCCGCAAGAAATACTGCCCACTGAAACCCTATTCAGAGGCCGATCTCACCGAGAATCCGACGCTGGCCGACATGACCCGAACGGCACTCGACGTCTTGCACAGCCGGGGCAACTTCTGGCTGATGGTGGAGGCGGGCGATGTCGACTGGGCCTCGCACGCCAACGACATCGACTCGGCGATCGGCGCGGTGAAGAGCGGCGACGCGGCGTTTCAGGCGGTGGTGAAGTGGATCGAGCGGCACGACGCCTGGAAAGACTCGGTGGTAATCGTGACCGCCGACCACGGCCACCTCTTCGTGCTCGACGACCCCGCGGCCTTCACGGGGCGGTAGTTGCTCGCCGTAAATGCCATCTAAGGCAATCCCATTCGTGGGGGCAAGTCTTCAACTTTCCCGAATGGATTGTGCCGGTGCTGACGGGCCGCATTGGTTCGCCGGCTGCGGCATGCTCGTCGCCGGCGGACTTTGACGTTGCATGCTCCACGGAAATGGTGCGTCAACTCGTGCAGTCAAAGTGCACCGGCTCCTGCGCGTGCCTCCGACCGGCTCCTCAGCATCGATGCCGCAGTCAGTCCACTCGTCGTTTGACGAGCCGGGGGTCGGGGGAAGCCGGAGCGAGTCGGCCTATCCTGGCCTCGAGTCGAAGGCTTTCACCGCCCCCGGCGGTTTGGGCCGATCAACTTCTGCCGGCTTCTGTTGCGCACCCCTACAGCAGCGCCTTCATCTCGCGGACGGCCTGTGAGAAGCCGACGAGCACGGCTCGCGACACGATCGAATGGCCGATGTTGAGCTCGCCCATCCCTTCGAGGCGGGCCACCGGCACCACGTTGCGGTAGGTGAGTCCGTGGCCGGCGTTGAGCTGGAGCTTCGCCTGCCGGATCATCCCACCGGCACGAGACAGTTCCACGAGCTGGGCATGCCGCTCGGCGTCGGTCGTCGCGTTGGCGTAGCAGCCGGTGTGCAGCTCCACCGCCGCCACGCCGAGGTCGACCGCGGCGTCGATCTGCCGTGGACAGGGATCGAGAAACAGTGAGACGGCGATGCCGGCTTCGTGCAGCCGGCGGACCGCCTCCGACGTCGCTGTCCGGTGGGTGACCACGTCGAGGCCTCCCTCCGTGGTCACCTCCTCGCGCTTCTCCGGCACGAGCGTCACCTGATCGGGTTTCACCCGGCAGGCGATCTCAATCATCGCCGGCGCGATCGCGGCCTCGAGGTTGAGCTTCACCTGCACGGTGGATCTCAATACCTCGAGGTCACGATCTTGGATGTGGCGACGGTCTTCGCGAAGGTGGACCGTGATGGCGTCGGCGCCGCCGAGTTCGGCAAGCGCCGCCGCCCACACCGGGTCTGGTTCGACCGCGCGACGGGCCTGTCGAATCGTGGCCACATGATCGATGTTGACGCCAAGCGTTGCCATGCGGTCACTCTACCCACGGACTCAGCAGACTAATAGCTACAGGCCCTTTTTCAGCAGGATGACGCTGTTGCCGCGGGGTGTTCGCACCTGCAGCACCACGCCCTCCACGGGCGACTCCTTCTCGATCGCCTCGGCGAAGTCGGCGATCGTCTTCACGGCCGTCTTGCCGACCTTGCGGATCAGCACGCCCGGGCCGATGCCGGCCTCCGCCGCCACGCCATCGTTGTCGACGCGATCGACCACCACACCGTCGAAACCCTCGTAGGCGTTCTCGGGCAGCGAGGCCTTGTCGCGAACCTCGATGCCGAAGGCCTCCGAGTAGAAGGTCTCCTCGTCCTCGGCGGAGAGCTTCCGACTGCCGGAGCCGTCGCGCTTCGCGATCTTGTCGGGCAGCGGCTTGACCGA
>CANHYS010000471.1 GCA_947464585.1 Planctomycetaceae bacterium
AGGGCCAGAGCGGATCGCTGATCGATCATGCGTCGACTGGAGCAAAACGCGGCGTTGCCAACGCCGCTTTCAGCCGGCGTCGCACTCAGCGAGACCGCCGCCACGCTTCCGCTGCCGGCGCTTTGGCCTGGATGGAGCAGCTCGAAGCGCGGTCGATGATGTCGGTCAACCCGGTCGGTGCTCCGCCGGCTCCCATGCTGCCCGCTGAGTCGATCGACGGGATCGGCAATAACGTCGCCCACCCAACCTGGGGAAGCACCGGGCAGGACCTCCTGCGGCTCTCGCCGGCCGCCTACGGCGACGGCATCTCGACCCCCTCCGGGGCAGATCGACCGAGCGCCCGCCTGGTGAGCAACCTGCTCGCAGCCAGTCCTGAAGGTGGCATCACCAACGACCGCGACTTCACGGCGTTTGTCTACGCGTGGGGTCAGTTCCTCGACCACGACCTCGGTCTCACCGACACGGCTACGCCACGCGAGCGGCTGCCGATCGCCGTGCCATCGGGTGATCCGTCGTTCGATCCCAACGGCACCGGCACGATGACGATTCCGATGTCGCGGTCTGCCTACGATCCCGCCACCGGCACCGCTGCTGGCAACCCGCGGCAGCAGACCAATTCGATCACGGCCCTCATCGACGGCTCGCAGGTCTACGGCTCCGACGCGACCCGGGCGACGGCGCTCCGTGAATTCGTGGGCGGGCGGATGCGGACCAGTGCCGGCAACCTGTTGCCCTTCAATACGACAGGCCTCGCCAATGCCAACGATGCCCATGTCGTGGCCGACAACCAGCTCTTCCTCGCGGGCGACGTGCGGGCGAATGAAAATCCCGAACTGCTCGCCCTGCAGACACTCTTTGTCCGCGAGCACAACCGCATCGCGGCGGAGGCGGCGGCGAAGAATCCCACGTGGACCGACGAGCAGCTGTATCAACATGCCAGACGGATGGTGATCTCCGAGCTTCAGGAGATCACCTACAACGAGTTCCTGCCGGCGATCCTCGGGGCCAACACGCCCGCCGCGAAAGCCCTGCAGAACTATCGTGGCTACCGCGCCGACGTAAACCCCGGCATCGCCACGGAGTTTTCCACGGCGGCGTTCCGGCTCGGCCACAGCATGCTCGGTGAGGACATCCAGTTCCTCGACAACAACGGCAACGCCGTTCGCGACGAAGTTCGACTCAAGGATGCATTCTTCGATCCGCGGTCGATCTCGGAGGTGGGCATCGATCCTTTGCTCAAGTATCTGGCCAGCGACCGGGCCCAGGAGATCGACACGAAGGTGGTCGACGACGTTCGGAATTTCCTCTTCGGCGCCCCCGGACAGGGCGGCTTCGACCTGGTCTCGCTCAATATCCAGCGAGGCAGGGACCACGGCCTGGCCGACTACAACACCGTGCGGGTGGCCTATGGGCTGCCGAAGGTGACCAGCTTCGCCCAGATCAGCGCCGATACCGCCGTGCAGGCCTCGCTCCAGCAAGCCTACGGCAGCGTCGACAAGCTCGATCTCTGGGTGGCTGGGCTCGCGGAGAAGCACCTGCCGGGATCGAGCCTCGGCGAGACGTTCACCCGCATCATGGTCGATCAGTTTTCGCGGCTCCGCGACGGCGACCGCTACTGGTATCAGAACGCGCTGCCAGCGACCGCCGTCCGAGCGGTGCAGAACAACTCGCTGGTCGACGTCATCCGTCGCAACACGCAGCTGACGAACCTGCAGCCGGACGTCTTCTTCTTCCGCACGTCGATCGGTGGCAACGTCTTCGCCGATCGCAACCGCGACGGCGTGCGGCAGCGGCAGGAGGGTGGCGTGGTTGGCACGACGGTCACGCTCGTGACCATGGCCGGCGCTACCGTCGCCACGACGCGATCCGACGCTCGTGGCGACTATTCCTTCCGTGGCCTCGATCTCGGCAGCTTCCGCGTCGTGGTGACGCCACCCGCGGGTGTTGGCCAGACCGGCGAGGGCCTGAAGAGTCGGGTGGTCGCGATCACCCGCGGCATGGACGTGCGGGATGTGAACGTTGGCCTGCCGCCAAAGCCGGCCACTCCCGCCACCAAGCCGACGGCGCCACAGCCACCGGCGCGGTCACCACTGGCAGCCGCCTTCGCGGGCATCGCCGCGAGCCAGCCAACCACCCAGTCGCCAACAAAGCCCCGTAGGTAGGACGGTCTCCTTCTCGTTCTGCGCCGAGAAGCGTAGACTCGGCTACATGGACACAGCACTTTTCAACCGTTCCGAAACCATCCGGGCCCGACTGCTGCAGCTGCGGGACTCCCTTTGACTGGGAGGGACGCAAGGCATCCGCGACGAAGCTCGAAGACGCGATGGGGCAGGCTGACTTCTGGAACGACACGGGCAAGGCGCAGGCCACCGTCGCCCAGCTGAAAACCCTCAACACGCTGCTGAAGCCGCTCGAGGAGTCGCTGGCCGTCGGCCGCGACCTCGAGGCGCTGGAAGAACTGGCCCGTGAGGACATCTCGCTCGAGGGCGAGCTCAAGCAGGAGGCTGACCGCCTCGAGAAGCTGGTCGACAGCCTCGAACTCGCCTCGCTCCTCTCCGGCCCGCACGACTCGAGCGATGCGCTCGTGTCGATCCACGCCCGTGACGGCGGCACCGACGCCAATGACTGGGCTGAGATGATGCTGCGGATGTACTCAGCCTGGGCCGGCAAGCACGACTACACGATCGAACTGCTCGACCGCCAGGACGACGACGTGGCCGGCATCCAGAGCGCCACGGTCGCCATCCGGGGGCCATGGGCCTACGGCTATCTCAAGGGGGAGATGGGCATCCACCGGCTCGTGCGGATCAGCCCGTTCAACTCCGAGGGGAAGCGGCAGACCAGCTTCGCCGCGGTCGATGTCTCACCCGAGATCGCCGACGACGACACGGAGGTTGAGATTCGTGACGAGGACATCCGTGAGGACGTCTTCCGCGCCAGCGGCGCCGGCGGCCAGCACGTCAACAAGACCTCCAGCGCCATCCGACTCACCCACTTCCCCACCGGCATCGTGGTGCAGTGCCAGAGCGAGCGGAGCCAGCACAAGAACCGGGCGACCGCCATCAAGATGCTGCGTGCCCGGATCGCCCGCATGCAGGAGGAGAAGCGGGAAGCGGATCAATTGGCCCGCTACAAACTGCAGCCCAAGACCGGCTTCGGGTCGCAGATCCGCAACTACTTTCTCCACCCGGACCAACGGGTCAAAGACCAGCGGACGGG
>CANHYS010000472.1 GCA_947464585.1 Planctomycetaceae bacterium
AGCGGGCTACGCCGCAGTGGCAGTGCCAAGGCCGATCGCGTCTCCGAACGGCAGTTTGCCAGATGCGCATTCTCGAAGAGCACCATCAACAGGAGGGTGGCGTTGCGGGCCGCGGCGAGAGGGGCGGTGTCATGATCGGCGGTGGCAGCCGACGCGTTGTCCAGCCAAAGGCGAAAGATGAGGAACGATGCCACGCCCATCACGACGGCCGAGATCACGATCCGCTGGAGCATCACCCGGTCGAAAATCGGCTCGTTGGGCGGTCGGGGTGGGCGGTCGAGTTCGTCCCCCTGCCCAGGCTCGAAGGCCAGGGCCACGTCCTGGATGCCGTTGGTCACGAGGTTCAGCCAGAGGAGTTGCGCCGCCGTGAGCGGCAGCGGTGATCCCGTGGCCACTGCCAGGGTCACGAGCACCATCTCGGCCGCACCGGTGCTGACCAACAGGAAGATCACCTTGCGGACATTGTCATAGGCGATGCGGCCCTCCTCGATGCCGGCGATGATCGTGGCGAAGTTATCGTCGCTGATCACGAGCCCGGCCGCCTCGCGGGCCACGTCGGTGCCACCTCTGCCCATCGCCACGCCGATGTTGGCGGCGCGAAGGGCAGGGGCGTCGTTGACGCCGTCGCCGGTGACGGCGACGAAGTGGCCCGCGGCCCGTGCGGCTTCGACGATTTGAAGCTTCTGGCGTGGTGTCACGCGAGCGAACACCCGTGCGGTGCGGATCGTGGCGGCAAGGCGTTCTGGTGAGAAAGTGGCCAGTTCATCACCCGTGACGACCGTATCGACGTCATTGGTCAGGTCGAGCTGTCGGGCGATGGCCAGACTCGTCAGCCGATGGTCGCCCGTGATCATCACCACGCGAATCCCCGCCGTACCGCACTGTTGCACCGCCTCCCGCACGCCCGTCCGCAGCGGATCCGCGAGCCCGACAAAACCGAGAAAGTCGAGGCCGGCGACCGCAGGGAGGAGCGGATGCGGCCCGGGGGCAGAGCCGGCTGCTGGCACGCGGCCCTGCGCCAGCGCCAGCACCCTCAAGCCCTCGGCGGCGAGTGCCGTTGCCCGTTCCTCCCATCTGGCGAGCTGGTCGCGGCTGCCGACGCACATCGGCAGCACGGCCTCTGGTGCGCCCTTGACGCAGGCCAGGCGGCCGTGCGGAAAGGTATGAAACGTGGCCGCGAAGCGGTGCTCTGGCTCGAACGGCAGTTCGTCAAACTGCGGTGCCTCTGTCAGCACGGCCTCCCGCTCGATGCCGAGCTTCACTCCGAGTGACAACAGCGCGATGTCAACGGCGTCGCCATGCCACGCCCAGGCTCCGTCGCGATGATGAAGCGTGGCCTCGTTGCAGAGGACTCCGCAGCGGGCCAGATCGCGGAGTTGCGGCTCCGCGGTGGCGGGCGAGACGGCGAGGGCGGGCACGACGGCCCGGTCGTCGCGAAACACGCCGCCCGTCGGCGCAAAGCCCTGACCGCTGACCGTGAGCCTGTCTGGCGTGGTGGCGGCGCCAGCCGGGTCGGCGAGTTCGATGGTCGTCACCGTGAGTTCATTGCAGGTGAGCGTGCCGGTCTTGTCGGTGGCGATCAGCGTGCAGCTGCCGAGGCCCTCGACCGCTGGCAGCCTCCGCACGATGGCGCCTCGGGCGGCCATTCGGCTGGTGGCGATGGCCAGTGCGATCGTCAGCGACACGGGCAGTCCCTCGGGGATCGCCGACACGGCCAGCACCACCGCGAAGAGGAGCATCTCCTGCGGGCGGTGGCCGACCATCACGCCGAGGAGTCCGATCAAGGCGGCGGCTACGACCACCGCCACCGCCACCGATCGGGTGAAGCGTTTCATGCGGGCAACCAGCGGCGGCTGGCCGGCGGGCCGTGTGGCCACGTCGATCGCCAACTGTCCGACGCTCGTACGCAGGCCGGTGGCGATGACGACCGCCGAGGCGCGACCGCGGGTGACGATCGAGCCTGCGTGCACCATGTCGAGCTGGTCGGCCAGCGGCGCGGCGGGCGGACCGGTCCAGGCGGTATCCTTCCGCACCGGGAGCGATTCGCCGGTGAGCAGCGACTCGTCGACCTCGAGCCCGTGCGCGGCAACGAGCCGGGCGTCGGCCGGCACGCGGTTGCCCGATTCGAGCCAGAGGAGGTCGCCTGGCACGACATCTTCTGCTGGGATTTCGCAGACCGTGCCACCGCGGCTGACGGCCGCGCGGATCTGGAGCAGTTTCTCGAGCGCCCGACTGGAACGATTTGCCTTGGCCTCCTGCCACGTTCCGAGGCAGGCATCGATCGCGATCACCGCGGCGATGATGGTGGCATCCTTGGCATCGCCGATGGCCAGCGACACCAGCGCCGCCGCGAGCAGCAGCAGCATGAGCGGGTTTGCCAGCTGACCGATGGCGAGTCGCCACACCGCCGGCGGCGGCTTGCGGGGGAGCGCATTGGGGCCGAAGGTCGCGAGGCGACGGGCCGCCTCGGCGGTCGACAGCCCCTCGCGGCCGCTCCCCATGCGGTGCAGCACATCGTCGAGGGGCAACGCATGCCAGGGCTCGTCGTGGAGAGGCGAGCCTTGTTCAAAATGGGATGTGGCCGGTGGCATCATGCCAATTCGATTTCGATCAGGTGTTGCTGGTGGTCATCGACGAGAGGGATCGCATGGTCGGCCTGAGGAACGCCGTCGACCACCATGGTGCGGATCGGCCCAGCCTCGCGAACCCCGTGTCCAGGATGGTGGACCGTGATCCGGTAGATCGTGTCGTAGTAGCGATAGGAGATTGTATAGCTGGGCCAGTCGCGGGGCGGGTGAGGCGATAGTCTGAGCAGCGCGCCCTCCCGTTCGACGCCCAGCAGCGATTCGACGAGCAGCCGATACATCCAGCTGGCCGAGCCTGTGTACCAGGTCCAGCCGCCGCGGCCGGTATGTGGCGCGACCGCATAGATGTCGGCCGCGACCACGTAGGGCTCGACGCGGTAGGTCGCGATCGCCTCGGGGGTGTCGCCGTGGCTCACCGGGTTCATCAGCCCAAACAGTTCCCAGGCGCGGGCGTGGTCGCCCAAGGCGGCGAAGGCCATCGCCGTCCAGACGGCGGCATGGGTGTATTGGCCACCGTTTTCGCGGACACCGGGTGGATAGCCCTTGATGTAACCAGGCTCGACCGGTGCGGTGTCGAAGGGGGGCGTGAGGAGCTTCACGAGTCGATCGGACCGCGACACGAGCAACGCATTG
>CANHYS010000473.1 GCA_947464585.1 Planctomycetaceae bacterium
ACGTACGGACTCTTGCCACGCAGTTCACGGAGCCGGTCGAAGATCACGATCGTGTCGTTGATCGAAAAGCCGACGATCGTCAGCAGCGCGGCCACCACGTCGAGGCTGATCTTGAAGTCATCGACCAGCGCCCAGCCAAGGAAGCGGCTCAGGTAGGTGCTGAAGGCGAGGCAGGCCACCGCCACCAGCACGTCGTGAATGAGCGCCACCACGGCCGCGATGCCGAAGGCGACGTTCTGGAACCGCACCCACACGTAGAGCACGATCATCAACAGGCTCGCCAGCAGCGCGTAGATCGCGGTGATCTTCGTGTTGCCGGCCACCTTGCCACCGATCGAGTTGGCCGAGAGATAGACCGGGGTGTCGGAGAGTTTCTTCGCCACCCGCTCCACCACCCGCCGTGCCGCCTCCACGTCGAGCGACGTGGAGAGCGCCCAGTTGCGGTAGGGCTTGGTCCGGCTTGCGACTCCCTTCGCCTCGGCTGCGTCGGGCTCCAGTTCGAAGGGCGCATCGGCCACACCCTCGGCCTGCAGGGCATCCTGGATGGTCGCCCGCAGCGTGGGCCGGTTGATCTTCTCGGGGAAGTCGAGGGCCACGGCCGTCGAGAGCATCCCAGCCTCGGGAGCAGTCTTGTCGGGCCCGGCCGTCGACGTGATCTCGCCAAAGCCCATCGAATAGGTGGCCAGCCTGCCCGGAAACACCTGCTGCAGTGTCTGCTCGACCTGATCGTCGTTGCGAACCGAGGTGTCGATCTTGTAACGCGTGCCGGCGGCGACATCGGCGGCGGTCACAGCGCTCACCGCCACGTCGGGCAGCACGGCGACGGCCTTCCGCACCTCGGCGATGTCGAGCGTCTGATCTGGCTTGAATGCCACCTGCACGCTCGTGCCACCGGTGAAGTCGATGTCGAACAGCCCCTGCCCCCGCTGCGCGGCGGCGGCCAACCCAAGCAGAATGAAGGCCAGCGAGCCGATGACGGCAGGCCGAACCCAGCGGACGAACTCGAAGTTGGTCTGTCCGAAGAGCCTGGCCATCGACAGTTTCCGCAGCCAACCGTTCCGCTCGGCGAGATCGAACGCCACCCGGGCACAATACACCGCCGTGAACAGGTTCAACACCAGCCCGAGGATCAGTGTGACGGCGAAGCCCTTCAACTGGTCGGTGCCCATCGCAAACAGCACCATGGCCGTAATGAGCGTCGTGAGATTCGAGTCGACGATCGTCGAGAAAGCCCGCTGAAACCCGTTGCGGATCGCCATGCGGACGGCAGCCCCACGATCCGTCTCCTCTCGCATGCGTTCGTAGATGAGCACGTTGGCATCGACCGCCATGCCCACGGAGAGCACGAGGCCGGCGAGGCCGGCGAGCGTGAACGCCGCCTTGAGCGAGATCATGAGCGCCACGACGAGGAGGATGTTGAGCAGCACCGCCAGGTCGGCCACGAACCCCGAGAATCGGTAATAGGCCAGCATGAAGGCGAGCACCACGATCGTCGCCAACAGCATCGCGCGGGCACCGGAGCGGATCGTGTCGGCACCGAGTTGGGGGCTGATCTTCTGCTCGCTGATCGGCTCGCTCACGAGGGCCGCCGGCAGACTGCCGGCGTTGAGCACGCCAACGAGGAAGTCGACGTCAGACTGCTTGAAGCTGCCGGTGATCTGGCCGTCGCCGGAGATCGTGCTGCGGATCGTCGGCGCCGACAGGAGGGTGTCGTCGAGCAGGATGCCCAAGCGGCTCGTGAGCCGGTTGGCGGGATCGGGAAGATTCTGCCCGGTCAGCGTGCCAAAGAGTGCCGCACCGGAGGAGTTGAACGAAAAGTTCACGCAGGGCTGCAGGTTGCTGTCGTAGCTGGACGACGCACGGGAGAGATACCCGCCGGTCACGTCGAACCGGTCGAGCACGACCAGCACCTCGACGCGGCCGTCGGGCATGGTGCGGGTGACGAGGCCGCCATCCTGAGCCGGGTTGATCTTGGCGGTATCGAGCTGCACCCAGCGGCCAATCTGTCGCCCCCCTTCGGTCACGGTCGTGCCCGGGGAACGGCTGGCCAGTTCGATCACCTGCTTGTGCCGGGGATCTTCTGGGTTGGCGGTGATCCTGAACTCGAGCACACCGGCGCTCGACACCACCCGCTTGATGAGATCGACCTCCGACTGGTCGACCTCGGGCACGATCACTTCCAACTGGTCGAGGCCGTAGCGACGGACGGTGACTTCCTTCTGACCGCCCGGATTGACGCGGCGGCTCACTGCCGCCACCAGTTTGTCCATGTCGACGGCGGCCGAACGCCCAGCCACGTCATACTCCAGGTCGATGGCTTCGGCACCAGCTCGTCGACCTGCCAGGCGCACCCGGGCATCGCCGAAGTCGAGTTGTTCCACACCCTTCAGAAAGGATTCCCTCGCGGCGGCATCGGCGGTCTCGAGACGCACAGCGATGCGGTTGTCCGCCATCCGCGACACGGTCCCCTTCCGACCATCCTGGCTGGAGAGCAACTGCTCGATCCTGCCCACGCAGTCGTCGACCTGCCCGGCCGCCTGCCGGGAAGCATCGACCTCGTAGACCAGAATCACGCCGCCCTTGAGATCGATCCCCAATCGCGGTGGCCAGCCGAGCCACGTCAACACGGCGCCTGCCGTCACCGCGACGAGCACCGTCGCCAGGCGTCCCCACATGTCGGCAGCCCGCAGTTGCTTGGACAGCAGCCACGAGAGCAGCGTCGGCACCGCGACCGTGAGCAGGGTGATACCCCAGACGGCCCACGGCTCCCGCCACCACGGCACGGTCGCCGTCGGTACGGTGGCGGCCGCGGCCGCCATGTCGGCGGCCTGGGCAAACAACTGGATCGCGATGGGGAGACTGTTCATTCCGTTCTCGTTTCAGGGTTCTGGTTTCAGGATTCCGAGGAAGAGCTGTCGCCAAGCACCTTGGCAATGCTCGACACCGTGACGGCGATCTTCACATTGCCCGCCTCATCGACCCGGAGCGACACGCGATCGGCCTCGCGATCGACATTCGCCACGGTGCCATAGATGCCAGACGTCGTGATGACACGGTCGTTTTTCTTGAGTCCAGCGAGCAGTTCCTGCTGCTGCCGCATGCGTTCACGTTCCGGTCGGTAGAGCAGCAGCCAGGCCACCAGCACGATCATTGCCATCGGCAAGTACGTGATGAGCAGTTCCAGCGGGCCGGGCGGGGCAGCGCCGGCCGCAAATA